>JBEBAJ010000263.1:0-3714 GCA_041158965.1 Pseudomonadota bacterium
CCATGAATGCGCTGCCAATCCAGCAATTTGAACTTCAACAACACTTTGGCCGCATGGCTGGCATGTCGCATCGGCTGCGACTGAAACGCCGCCAAGCGGGCCCGCGCACGGCCCAGTGCGCCCGCCACATCCGTGAATCGCTCACCGTGGCCCGGCACCACCCACTGCGGGGCCAGCGATTCAATCAAATCGAGGGTTTGGGCGATGCCACTGAAGCCGTCCTCCCCCTCGATCTCCGGAAACACCACCCCAAAACCGTTTTCCCACAAGGCATCGGCTGATACCAGCACCCGGCTGTCGGCCTGAAACAAAATGACCGAATGCGGGTCATGGCCCGGGGCCGCATGAACCTGCCAAGCGCGCCCTGCCAGCCACAACTCCGTCCCCGGCATCAGCAAGCCCTCGTACCCGAAGGGCGGGCAATCCTGTCCTGTGGGGGCGTGCGTCAGCGCGCTGGCGTCCCAGTCTTGCACCGCCCGGGCCAGACCCGGGGCAATCCAGGTCTGCAACTCGGGGTGCGCCACCTTCAGCGCCGCATTGCCCCCGCAGTGGTCGCTGTGCAAATGGGTATTGAGCAAGCGATCCAGTGGACGCCCCGCCAGCGCCTGCGCCAGCAGAGCCACGGTTTGCGGGGCGTGCGACACATAGCCGCTATCGATCAACACCGCCTCATCGCGGTTTTGCAGCAGCAGATGGTTGGAAGACAGCCAACCCCGCTGCAAGAATGTCATGTCTGAAGGCCAGGCTTGCATGGCTCCATTGTCATGCATTAGGGGCCAGACTCTACTTTCATTGCGGGTTAACCCTTAATATGGGGTTCATCCAAAGGAAAGCATGAGCCTGTGGCGCCACCTCATCAAAACCGCACTCCATGGCTTGCGCCATTGGTGGCGTCACCCTTTGCAAGCGCTGGCGGTCCAGCAAGAGCACCAGGAAGTGATGGTGGCCATCGTCAGCCTCGACAGCCGTCACCGCGAAAAAATCCTCGCCCATTTGTGCCAACTCGATCTCCATGACCGCTATTTGCGATTTGGCCAAGCGGCCACCGACGAGCAAATCGAGCGCTATGTCAGCAGCCTTGATTTCGAGAAAGACCACATCTACGGCATCTTCAACGTCGCCTTGCGCCTCGAAGCCTTGGCCCATCTCAGCGTCGAGCCCGACGGCCAGCGGGCCGAGTTCGGGGTCTCGGTGCGCAAAAAATCACGCGGCAAGGGCCTGGGCCATCGCCTGTTTGAGCGTGCCATGGTCCATGCCCGCCACGAGGGTGTCGACATTTTTTACATCCACGCCCTGAGCGAAAACGCCCCCATGCTGGCCATTGCCAAGCGCCACGGGGCCACCCTCGAGCGCGACGGCAGCGAAACCGACGCCTATTTGCGCCTGCCGCCCGCCGACATCGAAAGCGAACTGCAAGATTGGGTCAGCGACCAGTATGGCCGCATGAACTACTCGCTCAAAGCACAAATCAAGCAGGCGATCGACGCCTTGGCGCAGGCCCAGGAGATCCGCCAGGCCGTGCGTGAGGGGCGGCACAAATCGGGTTCTTAGGTAAGCGCTGCAGGGCTTCCCTCATGGTCATCCACTTGCGCTATCCTATGGGTATCGCCAAGCTGGCTTACTCAAGCACCTCCCAGTGTCAGAACCCCACCCTAGCAAGGCTGACGCCCAACAACGGCGCAGCCTGATCCAAAAAATCACCGAATTTCTCCACCCCGGCCCCGACTCCGCCGAGGAGATGATGCGGATGTTGAGCCAGGCGCAAGAGCGCTCTCTCATCAGCGCCGACAGCCGGGGCATGATCGAAGGCGTGCTGCGGGTCGCCGACATGACCGCTGGAGAGGTCATGATCGCGGCCCCGCGCATGGACCTCATCGACATTGCCGCCAGCCCCGAAGACATCCTGCACCAGGTCATCGACATCGCCCACTCCCGCTACCCGGTGTACGAGGGCGAGCGCGAAAACATCATCGGCGTCATGCTGGCCAAAGACCTGCTCAAGCTGCAACGCGCCCCCGAATTCAACCTTCGGGCCCTCCTGCGCCCGGTGACTTTCGTGCCTGAGAGCAAGCGGCTGACCGATTTGTTGCGCGACTTTCGCCACAACCGCAACCACATGGCCATGGTGGTCGACGAATTCGGCCGCATCGCCGGGCTGGTCACCATCGAAGATGTGCTGGAAGAAATCGTCGGCGACATCGAAGACGAGTTCGACATCCAGCACGAAAACGGCGATATTTTTAATCTGGCCGACCGCAGCTTCAGGGTCTCTGGCAACGTCAGCATCGAGCGCGTCAGCCAGGCCTTTGGCGTGCCTGTGCCCACCGAAGAGGGTGAAGAGGCCTTGGACACCATCGGCGGCCTGATCGCTCACCGCATGGGCCGTGTGCCCAACCGGGGCGAATCGCTCGACATCGCCGGTCTGCGTTTTGAAGTCATGCTGGCCCGCGCGGGTTCGGTGAAATGGTTCAAGGTCAGGCCCCTCGCCTGAGGCCTGCCCAAGCCGCCATCTGGGCCCTTCTGGCAGGGGCGGCCCACGCCCTGGCCTTGGCCTGGCCCGGCAACGGGCAGGCCCTGGGGGCCTTGCAATGGCTGGCCCTGGCCGTGCTGGCCCATCTGTATTTGCGCACCGAAACCCCCCGCCAAGCCGCCTTCATGGGCTGGTGCTTTGCCACCGCTCAAGGCGTCGCGGCCACCTGGTGGCTGTACATCTCCATGCATCAGTACGGGGGCATGCCCGCCCCGCTGGCCGCCGCTGCGGTGCTGCTGCTGCAAGCGGCCCTGGGCCTCTATCTGGCCTTCACACTGGGTCTGGCCGCCTGGTTGCGCCACCGCGCCACACGCCGACAGTTCACGCTGCTGGCCTTTAGCGGTGCCTGGCTGCTGGCCGAATTGGCCCGCGCCGAATGGTTCACGGGTTTCCCTTGGGGGGCGGCGGGCTATGCCCACGTCGACTCGGCCCTGGCCGTGCTTGCCCCTTGGGTCGGGGTCTACGGCATGGGCGCAGTCAGTGCCGCGCTCGCCATGGGCTTGGCCCTGGCCTGGCGTTGGCCGGCGCCCCTCATGCGCGGTGGCGTCTGGGTCATGTCTGGGGCTGTGCTCCTGGCCCTCAGCCAGCCCTGGCGCGCCCCGGACACCACCCGCGAGGCGGGGCGTGCGCCCCTCACCTTGCTGCAAGGCAACGTCCCCCAAGACCAAAAATTCACCGCACAGCGCGACAGCGCGACCCTGTGGTACCTCCAGCAAATCGCCCAGGCCGGGCCCGGCCTGACCCTGGCCCCCGAGACCGCCATCGTGCTGCCGCCAGACCTCTGGCCTGCCGACTGGTGGGCCGCATTGCGGCCCCAGGGGCCAGACCGGGGCGTCATGGTGGGGGTGCCATGGCGCAACCCGACACAGGGCGGCTGGGGCAACAGCGTGCTGGCCTGGGGCTCTGGCCCGCCAACCCACCCCACCGCCCCCGGCGCCGACTATCGCTACGACAAACACCATCTGGTGCCCTTTGGCGAATTCATCCCCTGGGGCTTTTCCTGGTTTGTTCACGCCATGCACATCCCGCTGGCCGACTTCGAGCGCGGGGCCTCGCCCCAGCCCACCTGGACCTGGGGTGGATGGCGTTGGGCCCCCAACATCTGCTTTGAAGACCTCTTTGGCGAACAACTGGCGCGCTCATTGGCAGGCCCTGACAGCCCCCATGTATTGGTCAATTTCAGC
>JBEBAJ010000264.1:0-3708 GCA_041158965.1 Pseudomonadota bacterium
GCGCGGCGCCAGACACTGAGGGCCTTGTCTTTTTGACCCATGGTCCAGAGCACTTCGCCCCAATGGGCTGCGATTTCGGCGTCTGGTTTGGATTCAAAGGCACGCCGTAGGATGGCTTCCGCCTCGGAAAATTTCCCCAAGCGGAATTCAACCCAACCCAGGCTGTCGGTGATGTAAGGGTCTTCGGGCGCGAATTCCAGCGCCTTGATGATCAGTTGGCGAGCCTCATCGAGTCGAATATTTCGTTCGGCCAAAGAGTATCCCAGGGCGTTGTATGCGTGGTGGTAACGGGGGTTGCGCTCAATGATTTCGCGCAATGCCTTTTCCATTTCTTCCACGCGGCCCACTTTTTCAGCGGCCATGGCCAATTCATAGGTGAGGTCGTCGTCTTCATCGTCTAGTTGTTTCACGATCATGGACAACAACTCGTAAACGGCTTGCCATTGTTTGAACTGCCGCAGGTATTGCACCTCGGCCAAGGTGCGCTCACGCTCTTGCTTGACGGTGCGCACCGGTCGGGTGGTGATCAGCTGGCGACCTTCCGCCACCCGCCCCTGACGACCCAAAATCGCAGCCCTCAGGCTCAGGGCACGCCAGGTATTTTCGCCCTCGCCGATTTGGGCCAACCATTTTTCGGCTTGTGCATCGTCTTTGAGCTCAACGCTGTTTTGCGCCAAACCCAGCAAGGCTTGTTCGCGTTCGCGCTTCAATGGGGCTTGACCTTGGCTTAGCGTCAGAAATTGTTGCCAGGCATCGTTGGAGTCTTTGAAATTTTTCAGTTCCTGCCGGATCGCGCCCAAGACCAGCCAAGAAGTGGCTTCCTTGGGGTTTTTTTGCACGCGCTGTGCCATGGCGCGTTCGGCGTCCTGCAATTGTCCCAGTTCAATCTGTACCCGGGCCCAAGCTTGGTGCAGGCTTGGATCCTCGTTTTGGGCCAAGGACTGTGCCACCCATGTTCTTGCGGAGGGCAGGGTGCGGGCCAGTTCGATGGCCAGCCAAAGGGGTTCGGGGCGTTGCGGATTGAGGGCGGCGCCTCGTTGCGCTGCTTGCAATGCGCCTTCCAGATTCTGGTTTTGTGACCGCATCTGACCGATGGTCGTCCATGCTTGGGCACCCAAGTTCGGTTGATCGAGCCATTCAGCCAGCGCTTGCTCGGTGACTTCTAGCGCGAGCGCTTTATCGGCAGCCCGGTTGAAAAAACCGGGAATGGACAAGATCAGTGCGCCCCGGTCTTTTTCAGGGGCCAATCGAAGTTCTTGACGCAGAGAGTATTGGGCGTCTTTCAGCCGCTGCAGGGCCACCTGAATTTGCAACACCCGCTGGTTGGCTTTGCGCGACTGTGGAAAAGCCTGTCGCCAGGCAGAGGCGGCACGCAAAGAGGCCTCGCCAGCCCGGGCGCGCAGTGCCACATCGACGGCTCGTTCGTACAAGGCTTCGTCCCCGCTCTTGCGGGCGGCATCGAGCAACAAGGCATACCCAGAACCCGCATCGCCTTGCAACACCTGCATCTCGCCCAGTAAAATTTCCAACAACAGTTCACCAGTCAGGGCAGAGGAAGGCGCGGCTTCATTTTTGGTCTGAGCAGGTGCAGGCACCAGCCCCAAGGCTAGGGTGCAACAAAGCAGGCGTTGGATCAAGGTCATGGTCACCGCATCATAATCCCAGCTCATGACATGCCACCCTGGGGTGGCGCAATTTCCCCAAACATGCCTGAACTACCAGAAGTCGAAGTCACCCGCCTGAGTTTTGTCGAACGCATTCAAGGCGCGCGCATCGTGCACTTGCGCATGGGCAAACCCTTGCGTTGGCCTTTGGGCACGGAGCCGAACCGTTTGGTTGGCCAGCGCGTGCTGGGCGTGGACCGGCGCGGCAAATACCTTTTGATGCACCTCGATGCCGGATGTCTGTTGTGGCATTTGGGCATGTCGGGCGCCTTGCATTTTGCGACAACTCACCCCCCTGCTGGCGCCCACGACCATGTGGATCTCGTGACCGACCAAGGGGTGTTGCGCTTGCACGATCCACGCCGATTTGGGGCCTTGGTCTATGTGCCTGATCTTGAAGATGCTCGGGCCATCAAGTTGCTGGGACATTTAGGGGTAGAGCCTTTGGGTGGACATTTTGACCCTGTGGCGTTTCATGCGGCCTTGCGTCAACGCAAAGCGCCCATCAAGCAAGTGCTGTTGACGGGAGACATTGTGGTCGGGGTCGGCAATATCTACGCCAGCGAGGCCCTGTTTCAGGCGGGCATCCGACCCACCACGGCAGCCCACAAGATCAGTCGACCCCGAGCCTTGAAGCTGCAACAAGCGATCGTACGGGTGTTGGAACGGGCCTTGGAGGTGGGCGGAAGCACCTTGCGTGACTTCTCTAATGCACGTGGCGAGAGCGGGTATTTTCAATTGGAGATGTCAGTTTATGACCGGGCGGGTCAGCCATGTCAACAATGCGCCAGCACGGTGCGACAGATCCGACAGGGCCAGCGGTCTACTTTTTATTGCCCCACATGCCAAAAGCCCTGATGCCCCCCCCCGGTGAGTCGTTACAGCCGAAACGGACCGACTTTGCACGCCGACTGGTGCAATGGCAACGCAGCCATGGCCGACACGGGTTGCCTTGGCAGGGCACCGATGATCCATATCGGGTTTGGCTTTCAGAGATCATGTTGCAACAAACCCAAGTGGTGACGGTGCTCGACTATTACCCCCGGTTTCTAAGTCGATTCCCCACCGTGGCTGATTTGGCCCGGGCCCCCGTCGAAGAGGTGATGTCCCTTTGGAGCGGGTTGGGGTATTACAGCCGCGCGCGCCATTTGCACCGATGTGCGCAGCAAGTCATGAGCGACTGGGGCGGGGATTTCCCGCGCTCCAGTGAGGTGCTCACCCAGCTCAGCGGCATCGGACCTTCGACCGCCGCCGCGATCGCGTCCATTTGTTACCGGGAGAGGGTGGCCATCTTTGACGGCAATGTGCAGCGGGTGTTGGCCCGCCATACGGCATTCGAGGGGGATTTGGCACAAAGTGCGGCAGCGCGTGCTTTGCAACAAGAGGCGAGTCGTCGACTGCCCAGGTCGGCCGACATGCCCACTTACACCCAGGCCATCATGGATTTGGGGGCCACGGTGTGCACGCCGCGCCAGCCCCGGTGCATGAATTGTCCGGTGGCCATCGACTGCCAGTCTCTGGCTCAAAGCCGCGTCGCAGATTTGCCCATCAAATCCAGACGCGTCCGGCGCCAGTCACAAAGTTGGTGGCTGTTGATGTTGAGTCACCCCCGGCATGGGGTATGGCTGCAACCACGTCCTGCCAAAGGCATTTGGGCCAGCCTGTATTGTTTCCCTTGCTTTGACAGCCGCGAGGCGCTGATGTCCAGTTTGCCTGCTGACTTGCGCCCCGAATTGAGCGAATGCCCACCGCGTTTGCACCTGCTGACCCACCGCGACTTGCATTTGCACCTGTGTCACTTGAGGGCGCCTGCCGGGTACGAGGGGCCCGCACCCGGCCAATGGTTCAAGCCTTCGGCTTGGCCTGCTCTGGGCTTGCCGAAACCGGTGCGTGATTGGCTAAATTCTGTTCCCGATGCCGCTTGAGCGTTGTCCAGTCGGGGCTGAAGTGTTTGGACAATTGCTCCACCAGATAGACCGAGCGATGCTGGCCCCCTGTGCAGCCGATGGCCACAGTGACGTAATTTCGATGGTCTTGTGCCAAC
>JBEBAJ010000265.1:0-3669 GCA_041158965.1 Pseudomonadota bacterium
GGCATGGCCAGCGGTCCAGGTTTGCATGCTGAGGATTTGCATCGGCATGTCGCAGCCCAAGGCCTGCCGCAAGACCTGGCGGGCCTCGGCTTCGCCCCAGCCTTCGGCCTCTTCCCCCTCATGCAACGAGGCATGGAAGGCAAATTCGCTGACGCCATCCACAGAAGCCAGCAGGGCTCTGCGTTCAGCATTGACGGTGACATACATCCACGCCCGAGGGTGCGGCATGCGGGCGTAAAACTCTGGCAAGCGCACATACACGGCGAACATTTGTCCGCCCATATAAGCCCGTTTCATCCCGGTGGCCCCCTCATAACCGATGCCCAGTTGGTGACGCACGAAGCTGCGGGGGCCATCGGCACCCACCAAATATCGGGTCCGCACCTGAAACTCGGGCCCATGGCCATCGGCAGGCCGTATGTGGGCCTCGATGAATTCGCCATGGTCTTTGAAGGCGCTCAGGGTATGGCCATACCGGATATCGTTATCGGGCCATTTTTCCGCATGGCGACGCAGCACGGGCTCGACATATTTTTGTGACACGCGATGCGGCAGCTCAGCCGCGCTCCATGAGTCACCCAGCGTGCGGATTCGAGTCACCGCCTCTTGGGCGGTGGGCAAGCTCAGACGCGCCAGCTCATGGCGTGTCAAGCGGGTGAAATAGGCAATATCGGTGGGGTGATCGGCGGGCAATCCCAAGGCGCGTATTTCTTGCGCAAAGCCCAGCCGTCGGTAATGCTCCATGGTCCGGGCCTGGGTTGCATTGGCTTGTGGGTTAAAGGCGGTAGAGGGCTTTGCGTCGACCAACAAGCAGCGCACGCCCCTGGGGCCCAGTTCATTGGCCAACATCAAGCCGCTGGGGCCACCGCCCACAATGAGCACTTCAGTTTCGATCAGGGAGGGGGCGTTCATAAAACTCATTGAGGGTCAAACCGCATCTGTTCGAGTGTATCCTTTGCACCAAGCCAGCACCGGGCCCTTCTGGTGCGGCACAATGTGATCGGTTGAACAACAAGAAGATCTGGACCAGCCTGCAGCCAGAATTCATGTTGAACTGGTCAGACAATCGCAGTTAAAGGACCCCTAGATGGACAACACCTTGGAACAACAGTGGCGCATCCGCCAACTGGTCGAGAACTGGGCCGTATGGCGCGATGCCGGTCTCTGGGACCGTTTCCGCACGGTCTGGCACGATGATGGCGTCATGATGGCAACCTGGTTTCAGGGACCATACGAGGAATTCATCCGGGTCACCATCGAGGGGTGGAATAAAGGCGTGAGCATTTTGCATTTTTTAGGTGGCTCGTCGATCGAAGTCCACGACACTCGTGCCATTGCCCAAACCAAAATGACCATCTCGCAACGAGGGCTGGTTGAAGGGGTGATGTGCGATGTGGTCTGTACCGGCCGCTTTTATGACTTTTTTGAACAACGGCAGGGACGATGGGGGTTGGTCCATCGTCAACCCATCTATGAAAAAGATCGGATCGACCCCATAGACCCGTCGGCCCGACTGCAACTCGATGCCCAAGCCCTGTCACAATTTCCTGAAGGCTATCGGCATTTGGCTTACATCCAAACCCGCATCGGCTATCAAGTCAAAATGGATATGCCGCAACTCAAAGGCCCGATCGTTGAAGACCTCTACCGGCGTGGCGCCAGCTGGTTGGCCGGGCAATCCTTAGAGCGCTGAATTTTCACGGAGTCACTATGCGCAACCTGAACCAACACAACATCACAGAGGCCGTACTGGCCAGTTTTGCCCAAACACCCGACCCTAGACTGAAGGAAATCATCTCCAGCCTCATCAAACACCTGCACAATTTCGCCCGCGATGTGAAACTGACCGAAGAGGAATGGTTCCAAGGCATCCAATACCTCACAGCCACCGGTCACAAATGCACCGGCACTCGACAGGAATTCATATTGTTGTCAGATGTCTTGGGCCTCTCAATGCTGACCATTGCCATGAACCAGGACAAGCCAGCCGGGTGCACCGAGGCCACCGTGTTCGGGCCCTTTTTCCTGGAAGAGGCGCCTCGCTTTGAATTAGGCGCAGACGTCTCGAACGGCGCCAAGGGGGCACCTTGCTGGGTAGAAGGCCGAATCCTGGGCATGGGAGGTGAACCCATCCCTAACGCCACCATCAACGTCTGGCAAGCCGACGATGATGGGCTTTACGATGTGCAATATGAAGACTTGGGACACTCTCAGGCGCGCGGCATATTGAAATCGGACGCCGAAGGCCGCTATTACTTCAAAACCATTGTGGCCGAACCCTACCCCATCCCCACCGATGGTCCAGTGGGCACCTTGCTGAACGCGACCAAACGCCACCCTTGGCGCCCCGCCCACCTGCACTTCATGGTTGAAGCACCGGGCTACCAGCGACTGATCACCCATGTATTCCGCGACAAAGACGGTTACCTCGACTCGGACGCCGTGTTTGGCGTGCGTCAGTCGCTGATCGCCGACTGGGTGCAACAGGCCGATGGCAGCTATCGCATGGACTATGACTTCATCCTGCCCAAAGTGGGCGTGAAGTAAAGACCTCGGATGCCCTCCGACTGGATCTATACCGACCCGCTTTTTTACTTGGCGGCCATACCGGCCATTTTGCTCATCGGCATCAGTAAAAGCGGCTTTGGCTCCGGGTTTGGCGGTCTGGCAGTGCCCCTGATCGCATTGACTGTGACTGTGCCGGAAGCGGCGGCGGTGCTGATGCCACTGCTCTTCGTGCTCGATTTACTGGCCTTGCGGGCTTACCGCGAAGCCTACGACAAACCATTGCTCAAAAGCCTGCTGCCTTGGTCCATATTGGGCGTGCTGGTCGGGTTTTTACTCTTCAAGTACCTCAACTCGCACTTGGTTGAAGGTGTGGTGGGCCTCTTTGCCTTGGCGTTCGTCGCCCAACGGCTTTTGTTCCCCCCTAGCCCGCAAGGCGTGGTGCTCCCGGGCTGGATCGGTGCCACACTGACCACGATGTCAGGGTTCACCAGTTTCATCGCCCACGCCGGTGGCCCGCCCCTGAATGCCTATGTGCTGCCTATGCGACTGGCGCCCTTGACCTATGCCGCCACCATGGCGGTGCTTTTTTTCTGGGTCAACCTCTCGAAGTGGGTGCCTTATGCCTATCTGGGCCTGTTTGACATGCGCGGGTTTTTCACCGCGCTCGTCCTGATGCCCTTTACACCCATCGGCATCTGGATCGGCGTTCGACTGGCCCGGCGCATGTCACCCCGATTGTTTTATGCTTGCGTACAGGTCGGGCTGACCCTGACCGGTTTCAAACTGGTTTTTGATGGTTTTATACGGGGAGGCTGAAATGCGCATATTCAATACATTGCAAGAATTGGCTGCTTTGGTCGGCCAAGAGTTGGCCACCAGCGACTGGATCGAAATCACCCAGGAGCGCATCAACCTATTTGCCCAAGCCACGGGCGACCACCAATGGATCCATGTCGATGCGCAACGAGCCAAGGAAGGGCCGTTTGGCACCACCATCGCGCACGGGTATTTGACCCTGTCGCTCATGCCGAGTTTTTTTGATTCAGCCATGCAAGTGAAAGAAACCCGCATGGGAATCAACTATGGCGTCAACAAGGTGCGCTTCACCTCCCCGGTGCCAGTGGGGTCACGGCTTCGGGCCCGAATCACCTTGCAATCGGC
>JBEBAJ010000266.1:0-3667 GCA_041158965.1 Pseudomonadota bacterium
CGCGGTGGGTAACGCCAACCACCTGCCTCCCTGGGGAGGGCTCAGCATGCTGCTCTCCACCAACCCGATTGCTGCGGCCATTCCGGCGGGGGAGGAAGCTCCCATCGTGCTCGACATGGCTACCACCGTCGCGGCCTATGGCAAGGTCAAGGCCAAGGCACAGCGCGGCGAGATGATGCCCGAGGGCTGGATGATGGACCGACTCGGTCAGCCGCTGCTCGACCCCAAGCGCAGCGAAGAGGGGTTTCTACTGCCCATTGGCGGTTACAAAGGCTATGGCCTGGCCCTGGTGGTGGGACTGCTGGCGGGTACATTGAATGGTGCGGCCATGGGCAAGGATGTGATCGACTTCAACCAGGATGTGCACAGCGTGACCGACACCGGGCAAGCGATTGCCATCATCGATCCCGCCGCTTTTGGCGAGGTGTCACATTTCAAGCAGCAGGTGGATGTGCTGATCCGCGATATTCGCAACAGCGAGCGCATTCCGGGTGTGGACCGTATCTGGCTGCCTGGCGAACAAAGCCATACCCGCCGCGCCACCTACCTGCGAGAGGGCATCCCCTTGCCGGGGGCACTCATGCAAGCCCTGGACCGTTTGTCCGAACAACTGAAGGTTCCCACCTTGTCGGCAACGGCCCCTTGACCGCCATGTTGGAAGGAGCGACCCCATGAAACGACGTCATTGGCTGTTGATGACGGCCACCCAAAGTCTGGTAGCCCTGGGCGCCAGTGTGGGTACCACGCCCGCCGCGGCACAAGCGGCATACCCCAACAAGCCCATCAAGTTGATCGTGCCCTTGGCGGCCGGCAGTGCGGTGGACAATGCGGCGCGCATTGTGATGCAGAAAGTGGCGCTCAACACCGGCGGGGCGATTGCGGTCGAAAACATGGCTGGCGCGTCCGGCGCGATTGGGGCGGACCGGGTGGCCAAATCAGCGCCGGATGGCTACACCCTGGGCGGCTTCAACGACAGCATCATGACCATGCTGCCTAACCTGAACCCCAAGCTGCCCTGGGATATCGTGCGTGACTTTACCCCGATCGCCCTGGTCGCGACCGTGGAGTGGGGGCTGGTCGTACCGGCCGATTCACCCATCTCCAGCGTCGCCGACTTCATCGCGGCGGCGCGGCAGGCCCCCGGACGGGTGAACTATGGGTCGGGCGGCAATGGCAGTCCCCAACATATTGCCATGGCTCTATTTGCCAACCAGGCGGGTTTACAACTCACTCACGTGCCTTACAAGGGAGCGACGCAGGCCGCCGTGGGGGTGGCTGGCCATGAAGTCCAGGCAGCGTTTCAGGGCATTGCCACGGTGAACTCATTGGTTAAAGCCAACCGGCTCAAGCTGATTGCCGTGTGCACGCCCAAACGATTGGCCCAATTCCCCGACATACCCACCGTGTCCGAGTCCGGGTTGAACGGGTACGAATTCAACTCGTGGTTTGCGCTGATGGCGCCGGCCGGCACGCCCAGGCCGATTGCGCAGCGGCTGCATCAGGAAGTGGTGAAGGCCCTGGGGGATACGGGCGTGCGCGAACAATTGCTGGCACAAGGCCTCTCGCCGCGCGGCGCCAGCCCCGAGGAGCTGAGCACCGCACTGGGTCAGCAACTGGCCCGCTACGAGGCCTTATTTCGACAGGCCGGCATTCGCGCCGATTAAGCCCTCGCGGGCTTGGACCTCAAGCGGTTGATCCACGCCGTTGATGGACGGGTTTTGCCGCCTGGGGTCACTCTGCCTTGATGTTGTTGTCGGCGATCAGCTTGGCGTATTTGGCCTGCTCGGCCGCAAGGAACTGGCGGAACTCTGCCGGCGTGCTCATCGTGGCCTCGACCCCCAGGCCGGCAAAGCGCTCTTTCAAATCGGGATTGACCATGATTTTGCCCAGCACTTCGCTGTAGTTGTCCACCACAGCCTTGGGCGTACCGGCGGGCAGGAACACACCCCACCAGTTATTAGCCACCAGGCCGTCCAGCCCGGCTTCGGCAAAGGTCGGGATGTCCGGGTTCATGGCTGAGCGTTTGGCGCTGGTGATGGCCAGGGCACGCAGACGGCCCGTTCGGATGTGCTGCGACACCGGCAACGCGTCCGAGACCATCATGTCGATCTGGCCGGCCAGCAGATCATTCACGGCCTGCCCGCCCCCCTTGTAGGGCACGCCGGTCATCTTGACGCCGGCTTGCCGCATGATCATCTCGCCGGCCAGGTGCGACATGCTGCCCGGCCCGCTGGTGCCAAAGTTGACGGTGTTGGGCTTGGCACGTGCGGCCGCCAGCAATTCAGCCAGGTTTTTGTGCGGGGAGGCTGTGGGCACCACCAGGATGTTGGGACCGACAGCCGTGAGGGCCACGGCGATGAAGTCACGCTCCATGCTGTAGGGCAGTTTGGTCAGCAAGGGGTTGACCCCTGCTGGTCCAAGATTGCCCACGACGAAGGTGTAACCATCGGCAGGTTGGCGTGCGGCGAACTCCATGCCGATCGAACCGGCCGCACCGGGCTTGCTTTCAATGATGACAGGCTGACCCCACACCTCACTCAATTTTTGACCCATGATGCGGGCCATCAAGTCCGAGCTTCCGCCGGCAGGGTAAGTCACGATGAGTCGCACAGGGCGGTTAGGGAAACCTTGTGCCAGTGCTTGTCCCGCACCCCACAGCGCAAGCCACCCCGCAAGGAGTGTGGTGAGGGCGATCCGCCAAAACAAGGCCTGAGAGAGTGCGCGCGTCGTCATGATGTCTCCTATGTCAATAGGTTCAGTGTCAAAGGGTCTCGCTGGCGTCAAGTCTGCACAGGGCTGACGCAGCAAATTCTGGTTTTGACTTATATTAACAAAGCCCTCTACTTTCAGTGTCACTTTTTATGCACCACGCTCCTTCTCCGGCTTCACGTGCCGACCAAACCTTGTCGCACAACATGAAGCTGCTGGCTCACCACGAACTGGCGGGGTTTGGCGGCCTGGGCGAAGGCATGGCCATGCAGCAAACCTCGGACGGTCGGCGCATCATGTGGCTGGCCCATGAATCAGCGCCCAAGAATTTCTCTGGCGTGGATGTCACCGACCCACGCAACCCCAAGCTGATCGTACAAACCGATTTGCCGCACATGAAGCTGCGATCCAATTCGCTGGACGTGGTCGGTGACACCATGGTCGTGGCCTACCAGGCCAGCACGGTGGGCATCAAACCGGCGGGCATTGACATCTTTGACATCAGCAAACCGGAAACACCGCGACTGATCTCCCACTTCGATTGCTCAGGGCCACACTCGCGCGGCGTGCACGCGGTATGGTTTGTGGATGGACGTTATGTGCACATGTCCTCGGGCGCCCCGGACTTTCAGCCGCGCAACCCCCTAGACGATCAGTTTTACCGCGTCATTGATCTGGCCAATCCCAGCAAGCCGCAGGAGGTAGGGCGCTGGTGGTACCCGGGCACCCGTGAAGGCGATGCTGCACCGCCGCCAGCTCGCCTGCCCGCTCAATTTGACACCGGCTTTCGCACCCACAACACCAACGTATTCCCCCAGCGCCCGGACCGCGCCTTCATTGGCTACATCGACGGCGGCTCCGTGGTGCTCGACATTTCTGACCTGAGCCACATGAAGGTGGTGTCGCAGTGGAACCACTCGCCGCCGTTCAATGGCTTCACCCACACCGTGCTGCCCCT
>JBEBAJ010000267.1:0-3666 GCA_041158965.1 Pseudomonadota bacterium
ATGGCTGTCCCTAAGCGCTCAATCGGGCTTGACCCCGGTCTCTTTCACGATGCCGGACCACTTGCGGATTTCACTCTTGATGTACTGCCCCAACTGTTCCGGGGTGCTGGTGCGCACCTCAAAGCCCTGACCCAACAGGCGCTCGCGCAGTTCGGGGTCTTTGAGGGCCAGATTCAGTTCAGCATGCAGTTTGTCAATGATGGCCGCTGGCGTGCCGGCGGGCGCCACCACGGCATAAACCAACTCCACCTCATAGCCCGGCAGCGTTTCAGCCACTGTAGGCACATCGGGGGCCAGCGGGGTTCGCTGAGCGCTGGTGACGGCAAGCGCAGTGAGCCGCCCCGCCTTGATGTGGTTGAGCACCGAAGGGGTTCCCACCATGGCCAATTGCACTTGTCCTCCCAATACGTCCTGCAGGGCCGGCGCCGCCCCCTTGTAGGGCACATGCACCATGCGGGTCCCGGCGGCCTGATTCAGCAACTCTCCACCCAAATGCAAGGGTGTGCCCGAGCCAGAGGAGGCGAAGTTATATTTGCCAGGGCTGGCCTTGGCCAGCTTGATCATGTCGGGCAGAGTTTTGGCAGGCACCGAGGGGTGAGCCACCAGGGCCAAGGAAGACGAAGCGACCAGGGTGATGGGCGCAAAGTCTTTCACCGTGTCGTAACTGAGCTTGGGGTACATCGTTTCATTGATGGCTTGGGTACCCACCATCATCAGCAACAGGGTGTGTCCATCCGGGGCGGATTTGGCCACCAGGTCGGCCGCCAAATTTGTGCCTGCCCCAGGTTTGTTTTCTGTAATGACAGGTTTCCCCAGGCCGGTGGTCAGCTTTTGCGCCAAGGATCTGCCCAGCACATCAGAGGGGCCGCCTGGTGGAAAGGGGATGACGATGCGAACCTGTCGTTCGGGGTAATTGGACTGGGCCCACGCAAAGCCCGCACACAGGGTCAGCAGCATCAAACCCAAAAAGCGCATGGTTTGACGAGAAAGGGCTTGGTGATTCATGGTCAACTCCTTTGGGTCAAGGTCAAGCGACGGGATGATTCGACTTGTCCGCACATGTTAAAACTGGGCCCAATGACGCCACCCATTGGATTGCGTCATCTAAAAATCAATAATAAACTAATTCAGTCGCCCATGTCATGCAAAAAGGCATGACTTGTCCGTACCAATTTCTTCAATCAACATTCATCGGAGATCCCTGTGTTCAACCCTTTCCAGCAACCTGAATTGATCAAAGCCGAAGTCTTTATGTCCATGCCTTCCAAGTTTCGCAAGAAGCAGCGCTCGGCCTGGTCTGACCCGAACCGTCAGGGGGCGGAGGTTGAGTGCTTTTTGGAAGGCCCCTCCTTTGACCGCGAGGGCAACCTCTGGTTTGTCGACATTCCCTTTGGCCGGATTTTTCGCATCACACCCAAAGGCGATTGGGAATTGGTGACGCAATACGATGGCTGGCCCAATGGCCTGAAGTTTCACAAAGATGGCCGGGCTTTCATCACTTGTTACAAGCAAGGGCTTTTGTGCGTGGACACCAAAACCGGACGCATTGAGAATGTGCTGGGTTCGATGTTCAGCGAAGGATTCAAAGGCCTGAATGATTTGCACTTCGCCTCCAATGGCGATTTGTATTTCACCGATCAAGGCCAGACCGGCATCGCCGATCCCACGGGTCGGGTCTTCAGGCTGCGCGCCAACGGTCAACTGGATCGCCTGGCATTGAATGTGCCCAGCCCCAATGGCATCACCCTCAACACTCAGGAAAAGCATTGTTTTGTGGCTGCAACCCGCTCCCAGCAGATCTGGCGTTTGCCTCTGATGGCCGACGGCAATGTCTCCAAGACCGGTGTGGCGGTTCAGTTGTCGGGCGGTGCAGCTGGCCCGGACGGCATTGAGATGGATTCGAAAAATGGCTTGTGGGTGTGTCATCTGGGCGTGGGGGTTTGGCGCTTCAATGACAACATGTTGCCCACTCATCTGGTCTACTCTGAAAACCACCATCACCACCATCTGGCCAATATTGCTTTTGGCGGCCCCGATCTGAAAACCATGTACATCACCGAATCGCTCTCTGGTGACATCCTCATGGCCAAGGTGCCGGTGGCCGGTAAGACCATGTATGGTTTGAGCTGATAGGGTGTGAAAGATTGACCCCCAAGACCTTACACGCCAAAGTGGCAGATGAGTTGCTTCAACGCATCCGCCGCAACGAATGGCCAGTCGGTTCGACTTTGCCATCGGAAAAATCTTTGTGCGAGGCGCTGCAGGTCAGTCGCCACACCCTCAGGCACGCCTTGTCCACTTTGCGCGACAAAGGCTTTTTGCAGATGCGTCAGGGCTCCGGCACACGCGTCATTTCAGCCCATGAACCACGCGTGTACAGCCAGGACTTCAACGCCCTGCGCGACGTCTTGCGTTACCCGGCAGGCACAGTGCGTGACAACTTGCGCGAGACATACATTGAGTGCGATGCGCTATTGCAGCCTTTGCTGCAATCGCCCATGGGGTCTTCCTGGTACCACATTGAGGCCGTGCGGCGCAGCGAAGACTCTGGAAAACCGGTGTCTTGGTCTGACATTTACATTCTGAGCCAGTTTGCCAAGGTGACCAAGACCCGCCATCACCACCGCGAGATTGTCTTCGAGCAGATCGAGCGCTACTTCGGGGTGTCGATCGATCGTGCTGTGGTGGAGGTGCAGGCCGAGGCCTTGTCGGCTGAACATGCGCGCTATTTACAGGCCCCCAGGGGTTCGCCCAGTCTGGTGGTCACCCGGCGCTATTACGACCAGGGGGGCCAGGTCTTTGAGGTCTCGGTCACCCGCCATGTGCCAGATCGGTTTGAGTTTGCGCTCGAACTGAGAAGCGTAGGGCGAGCCAGGTCAGCGACAGAGGCGATGGACACATTGTGAAAGTTCAAAACATATTTTTAGTCTATTCAAACACAGGGGGTATTCAATGGAAATCAAGGTCAATTCTGACAAAGGAGTTCACATGGAAAATTTCTCTATTCGCCGCCGGCGTGTGATACAGGCGGGTGTGGCCAGCAGTTTGGGCTGGGCACCCTGGGCACATGCACAGGGCGCCTATCCGAATCGGCCCATCAAAATCCTCGTGCCTTTTCCACCTGGCAACACCATAGACATCGTGGTGCGTATGTTACAAAACCACATGTCGGCCTCATTGGGGCAGAGCATCGTGGTCGAGAACATAGGCGGTGCCGGGGGGCGCATCGGCACGGCGGCCATCGTGCGTGCCAACCCTGACGGCTACACCATCGGTGCTGGCCAGTCGGGCACGCTGTGGGTGCAACCTCACACCACCAAAGACCCATCTTATGACGTTAGCAAAGACCTGACCCGAATCGCCCTGACTGTGCGCAACTTCAATGTGCTGGTCCGCAACAACAACACCCCGTTCAACAACTTGGCCGAGATGATCGCCTGGGCTCGCGCCAACCCGGGCAAGTTGACTTATGGTTCGAACGGGGAGGGCGGATTTCCCCACTTGTGGTTCGAGGAAATGGCCAAGATGGCGGGCATCAAGTTCACCTATGTGCCCTACAAAGGCGCGGCCCAGGTGGCGACCGATCTGATTTCAGGTCAAATCATGGCAGCGGGTGACGGTGTCTCGGCCATGGTGCCCTATATCAACAACAACCAGATGAAGCTG
>JBEBAJ010000268.1:0-3657 GCA_041158965.1 Pseudomonadota bacterium
AAAGGCGCATCGCTGGCCTTCGCCCACGGCTTTAACGTGCACTACAACCAGGTGGTGCCGCGCGACGACCTCGACGTCTGGATGGTGGCGCCCAAGGCCCCCGGCCACACCGTGCGCTCGACCTATGCCCAGGGCGGCGGCGTGCCCCACCTGGTGGCCATACACCAAGACCGCAGTGGTCGCGCCCGCGAAATGGCCCTGAGCTACGCGATGGCCAACGGTGGCGGCAAGGCCGGCATCATCGAGACCTCGTTCAAGGAAGAGACCGAAACCGACCTGTTTGGCGAGCAAACCGTGTTGTGCGGTGGCGCAGTCGAACTCATCAAAATGGGCTACGAGACCTTGGTGGAAGCCGGGTATGCCCCCGAGATGGCCTATTTCGAGTGCCTGCACGAGCTCAAGCTGATCGTTGACCTGATTTACGAAGGCGGCATCGCCAACATGAATTACTCGATCTCGAACAACGCCGAGTATGGCGAGTACGTGACCGGCCCCGAAGTGATCAACGAAGGCTCGCGCGCGGCCATGCGCAACGCCCTCAAGCGCATCCAGAACGGCGAATACGCCAAGATGTTCATTCAGGAAGGCCGCCTGAACTACCCCAGCATGACGGCCCGCCGTCGCCTGACCGCCGAGCACTCGATTGAAGTGGTCGGTGGCCAGCTGCGTGCCATGATGCCCTGGATCGCCAAAAACAAGCTGGTCGACAAGACCCGCAACTGATCTCCCCACCCCTGTTGGGGCAGGCAGACAGACGGCGCCCAAGGGCGCCGTTTTTTTGGGGCCAGGCGTGGCCGCTCTCAGGCCCTACAATCGGGGCCATGAACGAACCCATGACTGACGGCAGCGACGAGGCCCCGCGCAAGCCCCGCAAGGGCATTTATGTGTTGCCCAATCTGTTTACTTTGGCGGCCCTGTTCGGTGGCTTTTATGCCATTGTCATGGCCATGAACGAACGCTTTGACCTCGCCGCCATCGGCGTGTTCAGTGCCATGGTGCTCGACAGCCTCGATGGTCGCGTGGCCCGCATGACCAACACCCAAAGCGCATTTGGCGAGCAGATGGATTCGCTCTCTGACATGGTGTCTTTCGGGGCTGCCCCGGCCCTGATCGCCTACGAGTGGGCCCTGCGCCCCCTGGGGCGCTGGGGCTGGATTGCCGCTTTTGTGTACTGTGCCTGTGCCGCGCTGCGTCTGGCGCGCTTCAATGTCAACACCGCCGTGGTGGACAAGCGTTACTTTCAGGGCCTGCCGTCGCCTGCGGCTGCCGCCCTGGTCATGGGACTGGTGTGGCTGATGACCGACCTGGAGGTCCCCCCTGGCGATGTGCGCTGGTTTGTCTTTGCCATGTGCCTGATCAGTGGCCTGACCATGGTGACCAATGTGCCGTTTTACAGCTTCAAGGATTTTTCGATGAAAAAGAGCGTGCCGTTCGCTTTCATCGTCGCCATTGCCCTGACCATTGCCGTCATCAACATTCACCCCCCCGTGGTGCTGTTTGGGCTCTTCGTGCTGTATGGCCTGAGTGGCTATGTGGTGTATGCCTGGCGCCGCGCCAAGGGCCTGCAGACCAGCGTCATCAGCACCTCGACCGATGAGCCCGACGAGGCCGGGTTGCACAAATGACACAGATTGCACCCGTGCGCCAAAATTGTGATAAATTACCACCCATGAACTTCTCGCTGGCTCTACTACTGCTGTCCCGACCGGGCTGATGTAGTCGCACGCGCGAACCACTCCAACCAGCCCGTATGCATCCGCAACGGGCTTTTTGTTTTTTTGAACCCAAACTGCCCCACAAAGGCAAGGACCACGGAGATCATCATGGCCGACAAGCTGATCATATTTGACACCACCTTGCGCGACGGCGAGCAATCGCCCGGCGCCTCCATGACCAAGGACGAAAAGCTTCGCATCGCCCGCCAGTTGGAGCGACTCAAAGTCGATGTGATCGAGGCCGGTTTTGCCGCCAGCTCCAACGGCGACTTCGAGGCGGTGCAAAACATCGCCAATGCCATCAAAGACTCGACCGTGTGCTCGCTCTCGCGTGCCAATGACCGCGACATTTCACGGGCCGCCGAGGCCCTCAAGGGGGCCCATCGGTCGCGCATTCATACCTTCATCGCGACTTCGCCGCTGCACATGGAAAAGAAGTTGCGCATGAGCCCCGAGCAAGTGCTGGAGCAAGCCCGCCAGGCGGTGCGTTTCGCGCGCAATCTATGCGGCGATGTGGAGTTCAGCGCTGAAGACGGCTATCGCAGCGAGCTCGACTTTTTGGCCCGTGTGGTCGAGGCCGTGATCGCTGAAGGGGCCACCACCATCAACATTCCCGACACTGTGGGCTATGCCATCCCTGAGCTGTATGGCGAGTACATCCGCAAACTGCGCGAAATGGTGCCCAACAGCGACAAGGCCATTTGGTCTGTGCATTGCCACAATGACCTGGGCATGGCCGTTGCCAACTCGCTCGCCGGGGTCAAGATCGGCGGTGCCCGGCAAATCGAGTGCACCATCAACGGACTGGGCGAGCGCGCCGGCAACTGCTCGCTGGAAGAGGTGGTCATGGCGGTCAAGACCCGTCGGGACTACTTCGGCATCGATGTCGGCATTGACGCCCAGCACATCGTGGCGGCCAGCCGCATGGTCAGCCAGACCACGGGCTTTGTGGTGCAACCCAATAAAGCCGTGGTCGGGGCCAATGCCTTTGCCCATGCGTCGGGCATCCACCAAGACGGCGTATTGAAGGCGCGTGACACCTACGAGATCATGCGGGCCGAAGATGTGGGCTGGAGTGCCAACAAGATTGTGCTGGGCAAACTCAGTGGCCGCAACGCCTTCAAGCAGCGCCTGATTGATTTGGGTGTCGAGATGCAGTCGGAGGCAGACATCAACAGCGCCTTTGCCAAATTCAAAGAGTTGGCCGACCGCAAGAGCGAAATCTTTGACGAGGACATTCTGGCTTTGGTCAGTGAAGAGAGCGTCACGAACGAACACGAGCAGTACGGGTTCATCTCGCTCAATCAGCGCAGCGAAACCGGTGAGAAGCCACACGCCACCATCGTCTTCACCGTCGATGGTGCCGAGGTCAAGAGCAGCTCCGATGGCAACGGCCCGGTCGATGCCTCTTTGAAGGCCATCGAGAGCCATGTGAAAAGTGGCGCTGAAATGGTCTTGTATTCGGTCAATGCCATCAGCGGCTCGACCGAGAGCCAGGGCGAGGTGACTGTGCGCCTGCAAAACAGCGGTCGGGTGGTGAACGGGGTTGGGGCCGACCCGGACATCATCGTCGCCTCGGCCAAAGCCTACCTGAGTGCCCTGAACAAGCTGCACAGCAAGGCAGAGCGGGTGGCGGCCCAAGGGTAAACCTTAGGAATATCACGCAAGTCTATGTTCTTGCGTGATATTTTTTCCTTGCTATACTGTGCGAATGATCAAAGGTCAACGCTCAGGTCAGTCCTTGCTCCGACTCGCTCCGCTTTGTGTCGCCCTGCTGGTGTCGGCACTTTCGGTGTGCGCAGTGCAGGCCCAATCCAATGGTTCTCATTCCAGGCAGTCACAGTCCGCCTCGAATAAACCCAAACACAAAATTCCCCAGCCGATCCGCAAGGTGGCGGCCAAAACCCTGCAGACCCCCATCAAGGCCCGCAAGGTGTCTGCC
>JBEBAJ010000269.1:0-3634 GCA_041158965.1 Pseudomonadota bacterium
GGCAACACGTCCGAGCACCTTATCGGTGGCGTCAATCACAAACCACTCATGCTTCACATCAGCGGGTTTTGCGCTGAACGTGGACATGGAAAATTTCCTAAAGTGGGTTGTTCGGGCCCTTTTCCGCGGTCGGCGTTCCTCTCATCGGGAACCTCTTAGGCGGGGTGATGCACTTCGCCGCGGGGCCCATCAAAACGCTGCGAAGCCCTCCATTATAGCGCTATTTTCGCCTCACCCATACCCCACAACACCGTCCATCGCTCAGCCTGCCCAGCCCAATGAGCCACGACCCAGCCCCCGCCCACACCCCATGTCTTATCATGGGGCATGTTCAGTTACCGACACGCCTTTCACGCGGGCAACCATGCCGATGTCCTCAAGCACGCCATCCTGATCGGTGTACTGCGCCACCTCACCGAAAAACCCGTCCCCATCACCGTGGTCGACACCCATGCCGGGGCCGGCCTCTACCGGCTCGACAGCGAAGCCGCCCACACCAGCGGCGAGATGCTGGAAGGCATCCAACGCCTGCGCGCCCAACTCGCCAGCCGCAACACCCCCCCTGCCGCGCTCCTGTCCGACTATCTGGACGTTCTGGCCCACTTTCAAAAAGCCGCAGGCGAATCCACGTATCCAGGCTCCCCTTTCATAAGCAAGCACTTACTCAGATCAGATGACAAGCTCAAGCTCTTTGAATTACACCCCACAGACTCCCGCCTGTTAGAAAAACACGTCGCGCAACTCAAAGCCCAACGCCAAGTGGCCGTGCTGCGCGAAGACGGCTTTGAGCACAGCAAAAAATTCCTGCCCCCGCCCAGCCGCCGTGGGCTTGTCCTCATGGACCCCAGCTACGAACTCAAAACCGATTACGCCCGAGTCGCCCAGACCCTCAAAGACCACCTCAAACGATTTGCCACCGGCACCTACATGGTCTGGTTCCCCATCATTGCCAGGCCCGAATCCCAAGACCTGCCGCGCCGCCTCAAAGCCATCGCCCAGCAGGCTGGCAAGCCCGGCTTATTGGCCACCCTGCGCATTAAATCGGGCAAAACCACCGCCCAGCCCACCACCACCGGCACCCCTGCGCCGCGCCCCGGGCTGGTCGCCAGCGGCGTCTATGTGGTCAACCCCCCACACACCCTCAAAACCGCATTACAAGAAGCCCTGCCCTTGTGCGTCGAATGCCTGGGTCAAGACCAATGGGCAGGGTTTACGCTGGAATCAAATTAACCAACCAATCGGTCGGTTAATTGGTATGATATGGCTTTCGTGGGCCAAACGGCATCTCCCGTTCGCCCCAGAAATGGAGGACACATGTACACCCAAGCCATGGACCTGCCCGGCCAGCCCGAAGGCCAAACCCCGGCCGATGCCGGCACCACTCACGCCACATTGGCGGCCCGCTTCGAAGCCACCATCGACGCCGATGGCCGCATCGAACCGCAAGACTGGATGCCCGACAACTACCGCAAAACACTGGTGCGCCAAATCAGCCAACACGCCCACAGCGAAATCGTGGGCATGCTGCCCGAGGGCAACTGGATCAGCCGTGCCCCGAGCCTCAAACGCAAAGCCATCCTGATCGCCAAAGTCCAAGACGAAGGCGGTCACGGCCTCTACCTATACAGCGCCGCCGAAACATTGGGCACCAGTCGCGACGAAATGATCGCCGCACTGCACTCGGGCAAAGCCAAATACAGCTCCATCTTCAACTACCCCACACTGACCTGGGCCGATGTCGGCGTCATCGGCTGGCTGGTCGACGGCGCCGCCATCATGAACCAGATCCCCCTGTGCCGCTGCTCCTACGGCCCCTATGCCCGCGCCATGGTGCGGGTGTGTAAAGAAGAATCCTTTCACCAGCGCCAGGGCTACGAGGCCCTCTTGTGCATGATGAAAGGCACCCCCGAGCAACGCGCCATGGTGCAAGACGCCGTCAACCGCTGGTGGTGGAAATGCCTGGCCATGTTCGGCCCCCCTGACGCCGACAGCCCCAACAGCGCACAAGGCATGCGCTGGGGCATCAAACGCATCAGCAACGACGAGTTGCGCCAAAAATTTGTCGACGCCACCGTCCCCCAGGCCAAAGTCCTGGGCGTCACCCTGCCCGACCCCGACCTGAAATGGAACGAAGCCCGCGGCCACCACGACTACGGCGCCATCGACTGGAACGAATTCTGGGCCACCGTCAACGGCGACGGCCCCTGCAACCGCGAACGGCTCAACACCCGAGTCAAAGCCTGGGAACAAGGCGCCTGGGTGCGCGAAGCCGCCCAAGCCCACGCCCGAAAGCAAAGCCAACGCCGACTCAAGGAGGCCGCATGAGCACCCCATCCGCCCCATCCGCCCAAGCCCTCAGCGAATGGCCCTTGTGGGAAGTATTCGTGCGCAGCAAACAAGGCCTGGAACACAAACATTGCGGCAGCCTGCATGCCAGCGACGCCTCCCATGCCCTGCAAATGGCCCGCGACGTCTACACCCGCCGCCAGGAAGGCGTCAGCATCTGGGTCGTCCCCTCCAACGCCATCACCGCCAGCGCACCGCAAGACAAGGGCGTCCTCTTCGATCCGGCGGCTGACAAAATCTATCGCCACCCCACGTTTTACGCCATCCCCGACGAAGTCGGCCACATGTGATGGACGCGCACACCCAATACCTCCTGCACCTGGCCGACAACGCCCTGGTGCTGGGCCAAAGAAACGCCGAATGGTGCGGGCACGGCCCGGTGCTTGAAGAAGACATCGCCATGGCCAACATCAGCCTCGACCTCATCGGTCAGGCTCGCTTGCTCTATCAACACGCCGCCTCACGGCTGGGTGAGGGCTGGGACGAAGATCGCCTCGCCTACTGGCGCAATCCGCCAGACTTTCGGCACCTCACCCTCACCGAACTGCCCCACAGCCTCTTGCTGGTGCCCGGCGGCGTGGGCGAGCGCGACTATGGCGTGACCATCGTGCGCAATTTTTTGTACAGCGCACTCATGTGGCCCCTGTGGCAGGCCCTCGAGCGCAGCCAAGACACCACTTTGGCGGCCATCGCCGCCAAATCGGCCAAAGAAACCCACTACCACCTGCGCCACTCGCACGACTGGCTCATCCGCCTGGGTGACGGCACCCCCGAATCGCACCAAAGGGCACAAGCCGCGCTCGACCACCTCTACTCATTCACCCAGGAATTTTTCATCGAAGCCCCCTTCGAGACCCAGGCCCGTGTAAGCGGCGTCGGCGCAGACCTCAACGCCATCGCCCCGCTCTGGCACGAACAAGTCACCGACACACTGGCCCAGGCCACTTTGCGCTGCCCGCCAGTCAAAGGCCACATCCCCACGGGCAAACTCGGCGTGCACTCTGAACACCTCAGTTATTTGCTGGCCGAAATGCAATCGCTCGCCCGCGCCCACCCCGGCGCGACTTGGTGACATGGCCCCACCCCTCTCCGCCCGGCCATCCCCCACCGCCCGACAGGTGTGGCAGTGGCTCTCGACACTCACCGACCCCGAAATCCCGGTGGTCACACTCAAAGAAATGGGCATCTTGCGCGGGGTCGACATCGGCGCCACCGAAATCATCGTCACCATCACCCCCACCTACAGCGGCTGCCCCGCCATGTCGCAAATCCATGACGACATCGTGCG
>JBEBAJ010000270.1:0-5196 GCA_041158965.1 Pseudomonadota bacterium
TAGAGCGCAGCCACGATGTACACCGAATCGTAGAAGAACTGGGTGTATGGCAAGCCATTGGGCTCACGGTTGTAGGCTTTGGTCCATCTCTCCAGATAAGCGGGCAGGTTTTTGTTGTCCTCCATACTCGGAGCCAATGCGGTGACGATGATGCCTTCGGCACTCTTGCCCAATTCCTTGATCATCTGGGGATTGAATGAAGTCTGAAAGCTGGTGACCTGGGTATTCGACCCCAGCTGCCGCAATTGAGCGACGATGGCGGTGAAATCACGGATCACGCTGTGGATATGAATGACATCGGGGTTGGCCGCCCTGACCTTCAGCACCAAGCCGGTGTAATCGGCTCGGCTCGGCTTCATACGATTCATAAGCCACCACTTGTCCGCCTGAATCCAGAAAGGATTGGCGCAGCACTTTGGCACCTTCAATACCCGTCTCATTGTTGACAAAGAGCACCGCCGCCCTCCTCTTGCCCAACTTGGCGTAGAGGTATTTGCCCAAGGCCCGCATATCGACATCGGCCAAGGGGAACGTGGTCTGCACATAATCACCCAGGTTTTTGATGTCTGGTGAATTGGCGCCCACGCTGAGCAACAAGACTTTCTCACGGTTGGCAATAGGCGCCACGGCCCGGACCACGTTGCTGAAAGCGGTGATGACCAGGGGCACCTTGTCCACGCTGATCAGGCGTTCCACTACGCTGATCCCGACCTGCGGGTTGGCCTGGTGATCGACGATGATGGCCTCAAGCTTGCGACCATTGACACCGCCCGCGGCATTGATGTCTTCTACGGCCCAACGCACGGCCTGCATCTGATCGAGGCCGAATATGGCATTAGGGCCGGTGAGCGGATCGGCGACGCCAAAGCGCAGCACCTCATTGGACTGGGCATGTGCCAAATTCAGAAAGGGTGAAACACCCGCCGCCAGAATGCCTTTGAGCAAAGGTCGACGGCGCTGAAAAAAAACGTTCGGTTCGCTGGCCATGTGCTTGTCTCCTTGTATAGATTGGGGCGCCCCGGAAGGACGGACCCATGTGAATTGATCGATCACTCACTAAGCCATTGCATCACTCCTTTGTGGTGATGTCAATAGATGTTGTTCTGGAAGCTTGTCCGTTCAACTTGGGGCGCCTGATGGGGAAAACACGGTGCACCAAGGGTCGGGTTCATGACAAACTGGCCATGGAACCATGGTCCATTTTTTCCCAACATGGGTTTGATTTGTGTTTCAAGGAGTGAGTCAATGAAACGTCGTCAGTGCATCGAAACTTTAGGTGCTCTCGCCATCGGTGGCTTTGCGGCCCAGCAGTCCGCATGGGCTTCAGGTGCATACCCCACACGCCCGGTTCGCATCATTGTGCCGCTGGCCCCCGGGGGTGGATCTGACGCCATCGCCCGCCTGATCTCTCAGCACCTGACCGAGCGCTTCCAGCAAAGCTTTGTGGTCGACAACCGGCCTGGGGCATCGGGCATTTTGGGTACCGATCTGGCGGCCAAAGCGCCAGGTGACGGCTACACATTGCTGACGGTTTTTTCCACGCATGCCATGAGTGCGGAGCTGTTCAAGAAGCTGCCGTATGACCCCTTGAAGGACTTTGCACCGATCTCGCTGACCGTGCAATCGCCCACTGTGTTGCTGGTCAACCCTAAACTGCCCATACAAACTTTCAAGGACTTTGTTGACTATGCCAAAGCCAACCCCAACCGATTGAACTATGGCTCGTCAGGTCAAGGCAGCGCCCCGCACCTGATGACCGAGCAGCTCAATGCCATGGCAGGCATCAAGACCAACCATATTCCTTACAAAGGCGTCGCGCCCATTTCATTGGCCTTGTTACAAAACGAAATTCAGTTTGCCTTGGCCAATATTTTCACCTCCATGCCATTGGTCAAATCCGGGCAGTTGCGCATGGTGGCCACGGCTGGGCAGAAAAGATCACTTTTGGCCCCCGACGTGCCCACCATCAGTGAGGCCGGCTTGCCCGGCTATGAGGCCGTGGTCTGGTATGGTTTTTTGACCTCGGCCAAAACCCCGCCCGATATCGTGGAAGTTCTCAGTCGGGCCATTTCAGACATACTGAAAAAACCGGAAGTCGCCAGAACGATCACCGAAGGTGGCAATGAACCCGTGGGCAGCACCCCGCAACAATTTGCCCAACTGATGCGCGACGAAGCCCGTAAATGGGGCATGCTGGGACGCCAACTCGGGATTGAACTGGACTAAAACCACCTGACTGGGACTGAAATGCAAGCATTGGTGATAGCGGCTTTTGACGCCCCCTTGAAACTTCAACAAATGCCCACGCCCGTCTTGGCGCCCACCGATGTGCTGGTGGATGTAACAGCTTGTGGCGTGGGTCTGACTGTGGTGAATCTGTTGGCCACGCCAGGGCGGGTCAAACAATACCCGCGAATACCGGGCCATGAGATCGCAGGTCGCGTCACGGCAGTGGGAACTGCGGTGAAGCACCTGACTGTGGGCATGCGCGTCACCAATCATTTTTACCTCACTTGTGGCCTATGCCGTCACTGTCGTTCTGGCCGCGAGACCCTGTGTCTGGCGTCCCCGGGTCAGGTCGGACAGGCCATCGATGGGGGTTATGCGCAGCAAGTGGCCTTGCCTGAGCGCAATCTCGTGCCAATTCCTGACGGGGTCTCTGACGTGGACGCTGCCGTGGGCTCGGATGCCATCGCCACCCCTTACCATGCCTGTGTGCAAGAGGCCAAAGTCAAACCTGGCGACACAGTCCTGGTGGTGGGTGCGGCTGGCGGGGTCGGCATACACATGATCCAAATGGCCCGCCTGTGCGGCGCACGCGTGCTGGCGGCCGACAGAGGCGATGCGCGCATGGCCTTCATCCGTACGGTCGGAGACTATGAGTGTGTGGATGTGGCCCAGGGCCCGATGGCCGAGCAAGTACTGGCAGCCACCCATGGGCAAGGGGTGGATGCCGTGATCGATGTGGTGGGTTCCCGCAGCACGCTGGAGCAATCTCTGGCCGCATTGGCTGTGCGCGGCCGCCTGGTGATCGTCGGATCCAGCCCGGCAGGCGTCTACGGACAAGACCCCAGTTTCATGGTTGACCCGCAAAAAATCTTGCACAGGGGACTGGAAATCCACTCTTCGAGGTATGTGACCCTGGCGGAGATTGGCCAAACCCTGAACCTGATACGCGACGGGCAAATCAAACCCATCGTGACCCAAACCGTATCGATGCGCGAAGTGCCGGAATTGCATCTATCGATCCGGCATGGCCATACTCTGGGTCGCGTGGCCATGCTGAACTGATGCGCGTGCCGGAACTCAGGGTGCCAAAACCTCTCGCTCACGCATCCAGCGCTGTGCCGCTGTCGAATGACGACGCAATGCCTCCTCCAGAGCCATTTTGAAACCGGCGGTGCCCAAACCGGTTCTGGGCATGCAATTGAAGCATTCACAACTGGCATTGATGCGTTGGGCACGCAGCCACGCCAAATCTAAAAAGGCCTCAGTAGCGCACTGGGGACAGGGTTGTTGCATGGGGGCGCCTGACACGCCCTCAGGCTGCAAGGCGCCAGCGACACAATGCCAGCCCGAATGGCTGTAGTCGCACACCCCACTTACCCCCGTCTCGGCCAAAGCGAGTCTTGTAATCGCAAGATGCAAACGCCCCGATTTTTGTCAGACACATAGATATGGCCTCGGGCGTCGACCAGCACGTCTTCAGACTGGGTCACCAAACCACTCTTGGGCAATGGGCCGAGACGAACCTCCGGGTCTGACGGGATATAGCAGGCGATTTCCTTGGGTTTACGGGCATCGCTGATGTCGTACACCCGCAAACCGGCGTTGAAATAAGTCAGGAACACCAGGTTTTCGTCATGGATTGGTTTTGCCATTGATGCTGATTGTGCGGCCCGAATCGCCCGGGCCTTTGGTAAAAATTGGAGATGCCCCATTCGGCCGGTGGCTCGGGTTGCGGGAAAAGAGAGATCAGGCGGGGCGCCTTTTCATTGCTGATGTCCACGATGCCCGCGTAGCCGAGGTCTTCATTGCCCTGCTCGGCAATGGCTTCTGAATTCACGATGACCAGTGGTCGCCCTAACAATGGAATGGCACTGTGCACAGCGATATAAGCTTGGAAAGGAGGCGAAAACGGCAAATCGCTGACCAGCTTGGGCTGGCGTATGTCTGAAATGTCCAGAATGACAAACCCGCCGGCGCTGTAGGGCAAGTAAGCCCGATCGCCTTTGACAAAAGCCCCGCCATGCAGCAAGGTGCCATAAGGCACCCCCGGCTCCCCGCCAGCCAACCATTGACCGGGACGCCACCAACGCGAGACCTCGACCGGATCGGCGGGGTCGCTGATATCGACCACCACATAGATGTGTCCGTCGTAGCCTTCGGGCAGCGCCGTGGCATGCACAAATCGGCCACCGTCGTAGAAATTTCTGTGGGTGCCACCCCCACCAGTTTTGTAATGTCCTAAAAGACGGGGGTTTTCAGGGTCTGCCAAACCCCAAATGTAAAACCCCTCACCATAAGGTCCGTCGGGGTCGCCTCCCCAACCGGGCGGAATGCGTTCCATGGAAGTGATCATCAGGCCATCGGCCACCTGGACTTGGAGTGTCCAGGTGTTGGGCGGTCCTTCGATGAACTTCACAAACCGAGGCTGACGCGGGTCGGTGACGTCGGTGATGGACCAACCGCTGTGCCAAAAGTGCGCACAGTACAAATACCATCGCCCTTCATGCTCATGCAAAGCCATCTTGAACGCGGGCCGGTCCTGGTTGGGCAAATGGCTCAACAATTCCATGCCCTGCGAATATTCCGACCCTATTTGCCCCATGACATTCTCCTTTGAGTGAACAATTTAACTGATCAGTCAATCATCAACATACGGAATAACCCTTTTGCGCCGTCATGGACAAGGGGAAGTAATGTCTCAATCGTGAAGAAGCCGGTGCCCACCGAGCCTGATACATATATTTACATTTGATCGGCTTTAATGTCGAGGGTTTTATAGGTCTATTCAGTGATTTACATGATGCCAAAAAGCCCCTTTGCGGGTAGCATGAGAGGGTTTAAGACATCCCTGCCAGAAGAGCGAGGCGTGAAAGGAACCCATGAACATCAAAAACCCAGGCCGGTGGATCTTGTCGCTGGCATTGCTGGGTGGATTGTCCGCTGCAATCTACTGGCGCGTATTTCAAA
>JBEBAJ010000271.1:0-3610 GCA_041158965.1 Pseudomonadota bacterium
CACCCGATCACCAAACTCTTTCTCTATGGCCTTGCGGGCATTGTCATGGGCAAATGTCCAACCGCCGTCACCGACTGGCCCCACATAGGCAAAGGCAATTTTCAAAGGCTCGACTTTGGCCGGCGCAGCCGGGGCGGCCGACTTGGCCGGCTCTTCTTTTTTCGAGCAGGCGGTCACTGTCGCGATCGCCATTGTCATCAACAGCAGTTTAAAAATGCGGGAGAAAAATGGGAGTTTCATGGTTGACTTTCCTTGTGGTGCATGAGCTATGGTGTGAATCACTTTCCAGAACCTAAAAAACCGCGACAGCAAGCTGTCGCGGTATGAAACCAGGTTGCCCTGGAGGAGACACATGAAAAATCAGAACAAGGCCAACAATAGACCCACATTGACGGTGTTGGCGGTTTGACCTTTGAGCAAGTCATCGGTCAGCACCGATGGACCGGCGAAATTGATGAACCCTTTGCTGGTATCGGTGCTTTTGTTTTGCACTTTGGCCACTTGACCATATAGAGTCAATTCTTTGGTCAGTTTGTGTTGAGCGCCAGCACCAGTCGTGGCCACATTTAAAGCGCCCGCCTTGGATTGATATACACCGAAGTCAAGGGTCGTTTCACCCGACACGGCGTAACTTCCACCTAATCCGGTGGTCTTCATCGTCGTACTCAATCCCATGTCTGGATTCTTCTGGCTGGCAAAGATGCCCTTCAAAGTGATGACACCCATTTTGTATGCCCCAGAAGCGATGCTGCCTGAGGACTTGATGGTCGCTGAAGGAGCTTGCGTACTGGTCAATACACTGCTGTCGTAAGTGGCCAAACCAAACTTGATGTCCTCCTGAGCATAAGACACCGAGACGCGCGACCCAGATTTGACGTTGTAGCAAGAGTCACATGCCTTTGCGGACTTGGTTTCAGGCACGTATTGTCCGGCCAAAGAAAATCCATTGAAGGTGGCGCTGGTGTAGCTGATGGCGGCATCGTCCACTGTGGGCAACCCCCCCTTGATATCGATCATCGCCAATGAAGATCCAAAGTTTGACCCAGAGCGCGGCTCGCCGATAAGCACCGTTTTAAAAGCAAAGTTAGGCTGAGTCCCCATGGCGAAAGTACCCGCAGCACTCTTGATATATATATTGGCTTCCCTGTTAAAGAGCTCTCCATTTCCGAAAAAATACCGTGAATTGCTTCCGTTGGCCGGTGAAATCAAAAAGCCTTGTTCCAGTTTGCCACCTACGGTCAACCCACCAGAGGCCGCCTTTTCGTAGGTCATTCCCACGAAAGTCGGGGCATAGCCACCCGTGATAAATTCACTCTTGCTGGACACAGCAGGAAGATTAGGCCCGGAAATTCTGGTGGATGCAATACCACCGTCGATCAATGCGTAGGTGTACAAACCCTCGGCATGGGCGTTGAATACCCCGAGAGCACTTGTCAATGCAGCCCATAGGATCAGGTGTTTTTTTTCCATGATTTCTCCGTTTGAAAGAAATTGATTTTTGAGAGAATGACGATGGCAAGGGTGTTGCCCCTTGAAATCCATATAGCGCAATGCAATTTGGACTCGTTCATCATTAGCAAAAGGCATACCAATAAAAACGGGCCTTTTGTCGAGCATTCACGCCCCAGAAAATGGCTATTTCTACGACCCGTCCCCATTTATGTGCAGTGGAATTCCCATGGATGGGGAGTCAGCACCAAAGAGGGCCATAGCGTCCGCTTCGAAGTCTGTTCATATTGCGTTGACAAATTCAATGTGCAGCAGGATTCGCTTTGGCGAAAAAATCCTGGGCCGTGAGGTGAGTAGCCCCGGCCAAGCGGGTAAGCGATGGTGGGTAGATGGGTGGGGACGGGGATTCGAACCTCCCAATGCAAAGCGACTGTACTTGCGGCGTGTAGCGCCACGCGCTACAACATGAGAATGATTCGAGGCTTCAGTCACAAGGGCGTGGAGCGCTTCTTCAAGTCCGGCTCTCGTGCCGGAATTCAAGCCGCTCATGCCCCGCGCCTGAGCTCGGCAACTGTCCGCGTTGGACGCGGCCACAAGGCCCGAAGACATGAACCGTCCCGGGTGGGACTGGCATCCCCTCACGGGCGGCCTCTTCGGCCACCGGTCGGTCATGTATCCCCATCAATAGACCTGCTGTTCAATAGATTGACTTGAATTTGATCCTGTTGCGTTCGTTGAATCTCGCTTGATGAGCGAGCACGGTTGAATGGATCCGACTGACACGCTGCCATTTGAGATGGCCGTTCAATGACCTGCGCGTCCATTGTTCTGCCGACGACAGTCAGTTGGGGGCCTGGTCGCCTATGCCGAAGGGCGTTATCGGGTGGACCTTGGATTTGAGGGCCCTGGCGATCGAGGCGGGGTTTCTGTAACCCGAAATTCGGGCGGCTTCCTTCACTGTTTTACCCCCCTCGATGGCACGACGCGCCAACGCCAATCGAATCGCGACCAGGTACTTGCCAGGGCTTTTGTCCATGGCTTTTTTGAATGTCATGGCGAAAGAGGTCCGAGACATGCCCGCTTCCAGGGCCAAGGCTGAAAGGTTCCAGTCCAATTGGGGGGCTTGGTGCATGGCCACCAGGGCTTTGGCAATGCGCACATCGGATAAAGCTCTGAGCAAGCCGGGACGATCGGGCTTGGGGTGAGCAACGAGGTGACGCAAGATCCCGATGAAGAGGATGTCACCCGCGCTTTTTAGCAAGGCGGGCTGCCCACAGCGCGGGTGGAGGACCTCTTGTGCGATCAGGGCCATGGGCGTTGAAAGCGCGGTTTCATTCGCTTCGACGTGCAGACCAATGGGTTGGTCGAATTCTTCCATTAACAGGGACCCCAAGGGCCCGGTCAACTGAGCTCGGATGCAGATTGGGTCGAGTGAATCGTCGTCTTGCGCCCACCCTTGGTCGTTCAGACGCGAAAAGGATCCGATCCATAAGCTTGGGCGCTGGTGAGCAGCGAACGGCGGTCCGGCGGATTGTCCTGATGCCATGGGGTAGATTAGCACCGCCAGACTGGGCCCAACCAGAGAGGGCGACGCCCCATCTGCGGGGCACAGATCCCTTTGCGCAAAGATGCTGAATATGGGGGCCACCCCTTCCAGCAGGGCGGACAGGCGATCAAGTCGCGGGCTATTTTGAACGATTTGCATCAAAAAACGAATTTTATTTCTCTAATCGTACATCAACATGGGCGAAGTTGTTCAACTTTTGGAGTTGCCATGACCCCTTCTGCCCTGATGCCTCGACAAGCCGTCCCCACCCTTGACCTTCCCTTGACCAAGGGAGGGCGATACGTGGGTGGGCAGCAGGCGGGAGAGCGTTTTGACTTGTTGGTTTTTTATCGGGGCTTGCATTGCCCCATCTGCGCCAAATATCTGATCGAGCTGGAGCGTTTGGGGGAAGAGTTTCAAAAACGTGGGGTTCGCATCGTCGCGATCAGCAGCGACGATGCGACAAGGGGACAAGCCATGGCCGACAAGGTGCAGGGCCGCTTCATGGACTTTGCTTATGGCCTGGACTTGGGTATGGCCAGGCGTTGGGGCTTGTACATCAGCACGTCCAAGGGCAAGACCTCCATTGGTGTGGAAGAGCCGGCCTTGTTCAGC
>JBEBAJ010000272.1:0-3595 GCA_041158965.1 Pseudomonadota bacterium
CACCATGGGGCACATGGCCTTGAGCGGCCCGACCATGGGCCCCAGGCCATTGGGGTTGTGCTCGGTGCCCCAGATCGGCACCCGCAGCAGTCGCGCCGCCTGAGCCAGTTTCATGGCCTGTTGCAAAGCCGCCATGCCTTCGGGCAAGGCAGGCAACAAACGTTCCTGATAATCGATCAAAACCAGTTGGGCGTCTTCTACATCCAGCAGCATCTTGGGCCTTCAGATCTTGACGACCACCCGGCCACGCACCCGGCCAGCCATGAGATCGGCGGCCTTGTCGATGGCCTGATCCAGACCGATCTCCTCGGTCAAACTCTCCAGCACATCCGGCTTCAAATCCCGTGCCAGGCGATCCCAGGCCTGTTGGCGCAATGCCAGAGGCGCCATGACCGAATCCACGCCCAGCAAGGCCACATTGCGCAAAATGAATGGCATCACCGTGGTGGGCAGGTCCATGCCCTGCGCCAAGCCGCAGGCGGCCACCGCACCCCCGTAGCGGGTTTGCGCCAGGGCGTTGGCCAGGGTGTGCGAGCCCACTGTATCCACCACCGCAGACCAGCGCTCTTTCTGAAACGGTTTGCCCGGCTCAGACAAGGCACTGCGCTCGATGACTTCGGCAGCACCCAGACGACGCAAAAACTCATGCTCGGCGGCTTTGCCGGTTGAGGCGACCACCCGATGCCCCAGTGCCGACAGCAAAGCCACCGCCACGCTGCCCACGCCACCGCTGGCCCCTGTCACCAGCACCTCACCCTGCCCGGCTTGCAGGCCATGGCGCTCCAGCGCCATCACACACAGCATGGCGGTGTAACCAGCGGTGCCTATGGCCATGGCTTGGCGCGGCGTGAAGCCCGAGGGCAGGCGCACCAGCCAATCGCCCTTCAAGCGGGCTTTTTCAGCCAGACAGCCCCAATGCGTTTCGCCGACGCCCCAACCATTCAAAACCACTGGGTCGCCGACCTTCCAAGCCGGGTGCGAGGATTCGGTCACTGTGCCGGCACCGTCTATGCCAGCCACCATGGGCCAAACCCGCACCACCGGGCTTTTATGGCATATGGCCAGGCCATCCTTGTAGTTGAGGGTCGAATAAGCCACCTGCACGGTGACATCACCTGGCGGCAAAGCGGCCTCGTCGACTTGCTTCAGGCTGGCCTGAAACGCTTCATTTTTTTCCAACATCAAGGCACGAAACATGGGAACCCTCCAAACATCTTATTTTTTGGCCGGCGGCAAGTCGGTACAACTGCCGTGCGCGACCTCGGCGGCCATGCCGATGCTCTCCCCCAGTGTCGGGTGCGGGTGGATGGTTTTGCCTATGTCCACCGCATCCGCCCCCATCTCTATGGCCAAGGCGATCTCGCCGATCATGTCACCAGCATGGGTGCCAACGATACCACCACCCAGTATGCGGCCATGGCCGTGGGCTTCAGGCGAATCATCAAACAGCAACTTCGTGAAGCCTTCGTCGCGGCCATTGGCGATGGCCCGGCCCGATGCACTCCAGGGGAACAGCCCTTTCTTGACCTTGATGCCTTGGGCCTTGGCCTGCTCTTCGGTCAGCCCGACCCAAGCCACTTCAGGGTCGGTATAAGCCACACTGGGGATCACGCGGGCGTCAAAGGCGCTGGCGGCCAGTTCGGGCTTGCCTTGTAATTCACCGGCAATCACCTGCGCCGCCACATGGGCCTCGTGCACCGCCTTGTGCGCCAGCATGGGCTGGCCCACGATGTCGCCAATGGCGAAGATGTGCGGCACATTGGTGCGCATTTGCACATCCACCGAAATAAAACCCCGATCCGAGACCGCCACGCCAGCCTGATCGGCAGCGATCTTCTTGCCATTGGGGCTGCGCCCGACAGCCTGTAACACCAGGTCGTACACGCCCTCCGTTCGGGTGCCATCGAGGCCTTCGAACTCGACCTTGATCCCCTCGGGGGTGGCCTTGGCCGCCACCGTCTTGGTTTTCAGCATGATGCGGTCAAAACGATGTTTGTTCATCTTCTCCCACACCTTGACCAGATCACGGTCTGCGCCTTGCATCAGGCCATCGAGCATCTCGACCACATCGAGCCTGGCCCCCAGGGCGCTGTACACCGTGCCCATTTCCAGGCCGATGATGCCGCCACCGACAATCAGCATTTTCTTTGGCACCGATTGCAAGGCCAAAGCGCCGGTGCTGTCCACCACGCGCGGGTCCTCGGGCATGAAAGGCAGGCGCACCGCCTGACTGCCTGCGGCGATGATGGCGCGCTGGAAAGCGATGACTTGTTTCTTGCCATTGGTCTGCTGTCCCGTGCCCTCGGTCTCCGAGACTTGCAAGTGATGGCTGCCGACAAACTGGCCCAAGCCGCGCACCACGGTGACCTTGCGCATTTTGGCCATCGCGCCCAAGCCACCTGTCAACTTGGAGATGACCTTCTCCTTGTGTCCGCGCAATTGATCGATATTGACTTGGGGCGCACCAAAAGAAATGCCCAGATCGCCCAAGTGGCTGACCTCATCCATCACGGCAGCCACATGCAGCAAGGCTTTGGAAGGGATACAGCCCACATTCAAACATACCCCGCCCAGGGTCGCATAACGCTCGACCAACACGACCTTCAGGCCCAGGTCAGCGGCCCTGAACGCTGCCGAATAGCCACCAGGGCCACCGCCCAGCACCAGCACATCACACTCAAGGTCGTTCGGTCCGGCGTAGCTGGATGCCACAGGTGCCGGGGTCGGGGTCGGTGCGGCTGTAGCAGCCACTGGCGTCGCCGCCGCGTTGGCCAACGGTGCGCTTGCTGCCGCTTGGCTGGCCGCAGCGACGGGCGCAGCAGCGTCACCCGCCACCTCCAGCGTCAAAATCACGCTGCCCTGATTGACCTTGTCGCCCAAGGCGACCTGCAAAGCCTTGACCACACCGGCATGCGATGAAGGAATCTCCATCGATGCCTTGTCGGACTCGACGGTGATCAAAGACTGCTCAGCCGCCACCGTGTCACCGGGCTTGACCAGCAACTCGATGATGGCCACGTCTTTGAAGTCGCCAATGTCAGGAACCACGATGTCGATGGTGCTCATAGCGCAACCCTCCGGAAATCACCCAACAGTTGGGCGATATAGGCCGCAAAGCGGGTCGCGGCCGCCCCGTCGATGACGCGGTGATCGGCGCTGAGCGACAAGGGGGTGATCAGACGAGGCACAAATTGCTGGCCATCCCAGACGGGCTTGTGGCTGCTCTTGCTCACGCCCAAAATCGCCACCTCAGGGGCGTTGACGATGGGCGAGAAACTGGTGCCGCCTATGCCACCCACACTCGAGATGGTGAAACAAGCCCCTTGCATCTCGGCTGGAGAGAGCTTGCCTTCACGGGCCTTTTTGGCCAAAGCGCCGGTTTCCTCGGCAATTTCAAACACCGATTTTTGATCGGCGTTCCTGATCACAGGCACCACCAGGCCGTTGGGTGTATCGGCGGCGAAGGCGATGTGGAAATACTTTTTCAGCACCAGGTTGTCGCCTTCAAGCGAAGCGTTGAACTCAGGGAACTTTTGCAGCGCCTTGACACTGGCTTTGATGATGAAGGCCAGCATGGTCAACTTGATGCCAGCCT
>JBEBAJ010000273.1:0-3581 GCA_041158965.1 Pseudomonadota bacterium
GAAATCACCGTCCGCATCGTGGACGAAACCGAAGGCCGCGCCCTCAACCTGGCGCATCGGCAGCGCGACTACGCCACCAACGTGCTCACCTACGCCTACACCGCCCAACCCGTGGTCTTGGCCGACCTCGTTTTATGCGCCCCCGTCATCGCCCGCGAAGCGCGGGAACTCGGCATCACCCTCGCCGCCCACTACACCCATTTGCTCGTACACGGCACCCTCCACGCCCAAGGCTGGGACCACGAAACCAGCCACGCCGACGCCACCGCCATGGAAGCCCGCGAAACCCTCATCCTCGCCGGTCTCGGCATCGCCAACCCCTACCGCCGGAAATAATCGGGCCCAGGCCATTGGGCTCAGGCCATCGGGCTCAAGCCATCGGGCTCACCCCCCATTAAACGGGGGTGATTTTCCTGATCATGTGGTTGCTGGCATCTGCAACCCACAAATGGCCGCTGCCATCCAAGGCAATGCCAGTCGGGTTATTAAAGCTGGCCAGCGTACCTACACCGTTGGCAGACCCGCGTATGCCAGTACCCGCCAGAGTGCTCACCACGCCTTCAGATGTGATTTTTCGTATTAGATGGTTGCCATAATCAGCCACGTAAACCGCACCGCTGGCGTCTACGGCCAAGCCCCGAGGGGAAGTAAAACTGGCGTTCGTGCCCGTGCCATTTGCAGAACCTGCAACGCCCGTACCCGCCAGGGTGGTGACCACGCCTGCAGGCGTGATTTTCCGTATCATATGGTTGGTATTTTCAGCCACGTACACCACGCCAGCGGCATCGACAGCCACACCATAGGGGTTTCTAAAACTGGCCAAGGTGCCGACCCCGTCGGCAGAACCCGATGCCCCTGAGCCCGCCACTGTACTCACGACACCCGTTGGCGTGACTTTGCGTATCCTTTGGTTGCTCGTATCTGCCACAAACAGATTGCCGCTGGCGTCTATGGCCAAACCTCGAAGATCGATGAATTGGGCCCCCGTACCCGTGCCATCCAGAAATCCAGAAGCAACACCCCCTACCAGCGTGCTCACCACACCTGTCGGCGTGATGGTCCGCAAGTCAGAATTGACGGTCTCAGAGACAAACAAATGGCCGCTGGTGTCCACAGTGACGCCCCAAAGACCATCAAATTTTGCCGTTGCACCCGTGCCATTGACATTGCCGAGGGCTCCCGAGCCTGCCAAAGTGCTCACCACGCCCGCCGGGCTGATTTTGCGTATTCGGTAGAAAAGGTAATCTGTCACATACACATGGCCACTGGTGTCCACCGCAACACCATAGGGCGAATTAAATGTCGCTGTTCCGCCTGTGCCGTCGATCAATGCCAAATTCGACCCCGTGCCAGCAAATGTGCTCACCACCCACTGCGTCGGGGCCGCGCTGCCACTGCCCGAGCCACTGCTGGAAGCACTGTTTGAGCTGCTGGCAGAACTGCTCGCTGAACCACTGCTGGAGGCACTGCTGGAAGCACTGCCAGAACTGCTTCCCGAACCACTTCCAGCACCAGAGTCACCCCCACCACCCCCACCGCCGCAAGCGGCCAGCAGCACAGCAGCATCCAGCGCCAAGGCGGTGCCCATGAAGTGGCGGCGTTTGAGTCCCAGTGGCTCTGGTGTGTGGCCTAACGGGGTGGCGCCTTGCGCCACACGTTGACCCACCTGGGCAAGACTGCCCTTGCCCATGTCCTGCACGGCGTGGCCAGTGCTGGATGCAAGCCTCAGTTCGGCGCCAGCTTCAGGGATTTTTTGGGGGCCAGCGGCGTGGCCAGCTTTGGGTGGTTGGTTTTTCATGCGACCTCTCGGGTGTGTTCACAAACAATCATTGGTGTCAAAAAACAGGGGTGATTTTCCTGATCAGATGGTTGCCAGAATCTGCAACCCACAAATTGCCAATGCCATCCAAGGCGATGTCATTGGGGTTATAAAAACTGGCCGCCGTACCTGCACCATTGGCAGTCCCTTGTATGCCCATACCCGCCAAGGTGCTCACCACGCCTTCTGGCGTGATTTTTCGTATTAGATGGTTACCATAATCAGCCACGTAGACCACACCGCTGGCGTCTATGGCAAGGCCCCTCGGGTATCTAAAACTGGCATTTGTGCCCGTGCCATTTGCAGACCCTGCGGCGCTCGTACCCGCCAAGGTGCTCACCACGCCTTCTGGCGTGATTTTCCGTATCAAATGGTTGTTGTTATCACCCACATACACGGCCCCGGTGGCATCGACAGCCACGTCAAAAGGGCTATTAAAACTCGCCAGGGTGCCGACCCCGTCGGCAGAACCCAAAGCCCCCGATCCTGCCAAGGTGCTCACCACACCCGCTGGCGTGACTTTGCGTATCCTGTTGTTGCCCGTGTCCGCCACAATCAAATTGCCGCTGGCATCTATGGCCACGCCTCGAGGATTATTAAATTGGGCCCCCGTTCCAGTGCCATCCAGAAATGAATAAGCACCACTCCCTGCCAGCGTGCTGACCACGCCAGCAGGAGTGATTTTCCTTAGGTCAGAATTGGTGGTCTCAGAGACAAACAAATGGCCACCGGTGTCCACGGCAATGCCCCAGGGGCTATCAAATTTCGCCGTTCCACCCGTGCCATTGACATTTCCTGTGAACCCCGAGCCTGCCAAAGTGCTCACCACGCCCGCCGGGGTGATTTTGCGTATTCGGTAGAAAAGGTAATCTGTCACATACACATGACCATTGGCGTCCACGGCAATGCCATTTGCCGCATTAAATGTCGCTGTTCCGCCTGTACCATCTACTAACGGCGACGACGCACCAGAGCCAGCAAACGTGGTCACCACCCACTGCGTCGGGGCCGCTCTGCCACTGCCCGAGCCACTGCTGGAAGCACTGTTTGAGCTGCTGGCAGAACTGCTCGCTGAACCACTACTGGAAGCACTGCCAGAACTGCTGCTTGAACCACTTGCAGAACTGCTGCCCGAACCACTTCCCCCCATGTTTGTGCCGCCCGAGTCACCCCCACCACCCCCACCGCCGCAAGCGGCCAGCAGCACAGCAGCGTCCAGCGCCAAGGCGGTGCCCATGAAGTGGCGGCGTTTCAAACCCTGTGGCTCTGGCAGGGTCGCGGTTTGGGCTGCGGTGATGCCGAGGTTGCCATTGGAGCCCGAGCCATCGGTGTGACCGATGTGATCGGCGTTGCCGGGGTTGGATTTTTTGCCTGATGGGGTGTGGTGGTTGTTCATAAAGCCTCTGTGAGAGCAAGACAAGATGCGCACCATGCGCACTGCGCAGAAATGAGTGATATGGTAATACATTATAGATTCATATCGCCATTTATTAACCCATATTAATCATTTTTACATCACGCCCACGCGGTCGCACAGGCAGGCCCGCATCGATCAGTGGGCGAGCAAGGCTGGGGGTCGTGCGAGGGGTCAGGGACAATGCCGCAGATCAGATCGCGCACCATGGCGGGAAAGCGCAGAGCCCCACCCCCTCAATGCCCGGGTTGTTCTCCGGGGCCGGGGTCACCAAAGTGGGCCTCCACATCGCTGGGCAACAGCTGTATCGTCGCGCGCAAACCCGGCACAGCATTCATCAGCGCCAGC
>JBEBAJ010000274.1:0-3765 GCA_041158965.1 Pseudomonadota bacterium
GCTTTGAGCAAATGCATGTACAACTGCCGTTGGCGGTGGCGCAGGCTTGTGTGCAGGCCGGGGTACCGCACCTGATCCATATGAGCGCGCTGGGGGCTGACCCGCAGGGGCCGTCGATGTACCAGCGCAGCAAGGGGCGCGGTGAGCAGGCGCTGCAAGCGCTGGCCAGCACCAGCGGGCTGCGGCTGACGGTGTTGCGCCCCAGCGTGGTGTTTGGCCAGGACGATCGCTTCATCAACCTGTTTGCCCGCATGCAGCGGGTGGTGCCGCTGGTGCCGCTGGCCGGTGCGGGGGCGAAGTTTCAACCCGTTTGGGTGCAAGATGTGGCGCAAGCCGTGCTGCAGACGATAGAGCAGCCCAAAGCCCAAGGGCACACCTATGAGCTGGGTGGGCCCGAGGTGCTGACACTGGCCGATTTGGTGCGCCATGCCGGTCGATGGGCGGGTTGCCCGCGACCTGTGCTGCCCCTGCCCCATGCGGTGGCATGGGCACAGGCCCTGTTGATGGAGTGCGCCCCTGGCGAGCCGCTGATGAGCCGCGACAATCTGGCGTCGATGCAGCGCGACAATGTCTTGAGCGGGTCATGTCCGGGTTTGGCCGAATTGGGTTTGGGCCGTGGGCGGGCGCTGGGTGCGGTGTTCGTGGCCTGACGTCGCCCCCGGTGGCCATGAAAACCCATGGTGCTAGGATGCCCACACGAAGGGGCTTGATGTGAAAACCTATCTGGTTGGCGGTGCGGTGCGCGATGGGCTGTTGGGCCTGTCGGGGGCTGACCGCGACTGGGTGGTGGTGGGGGCGACGCCCGAGCAGATGGTGGCCCAAGGCTATGTGCCCGTGGGCAAAGACTTCCCGGTTTTTTTACACCCCGACACTCAGGAGGAATACGCGCTGGCGCGCACTGAGCGCAAAACGGCCCCGGGCTATAAAGGCTTTGTGGTGCATGCCGCGCCTGATGTGACGCTGGAACAAGACCTGGCGCGGCGCGACTTGACCATCAATGCCATGGCGCAAGACCGCGACGACCCGGCGCAGCCCATCATCGACCCCTACCATGGACAGCGCGATTTGCAGGCCAAAGTGCTGCGCCATGTGACCGAGGCGTTTCGGGAAGACCCCGTGCGCATCTTGCGGCTGGCACGCTTTGCGGCACGTTTTGCTGCCTTTGAAGTGGCCCCGCAGACCGTGGCTTTGGCCCGCGACATGGTGGCTGCGGGGGAAGTGGACGCGCTGGTGCCCGAGCGGGTCTGGCAAGAACTTGAGCGGGGTTTGATGGCCGCCGCCCCATGGCGCATGGCCGAGGTGCTGATCGATGTGGGGGCCTGGGTGCGGCTATGGCCCGAGATCGACCCCACATCTTCAGAATTCCACACTGCCCAAAAATGGCTTCAGACGTGGCCCGGGGCCGATCTGGGCCAACGCTGGGCTTTGTGGTGCCATGGCGTGGCGCCCGAGCAGGTCACGCAGATAGGCGAGCGCTATCGGGTGCCCGCCGCCGTGCAAGACATGGCTTGGGCCTGGGCCACGCACCGACATGCGCTGGCCATGCGCCCGGCTGACGCGGCCATGGCCTGCGACTTGTTGTACCGCATGGATGCGGTGCGCCGACCCGAGCGGGTGCAACGGTTGATTGAGTTGGCGCGGCACATCACGCCCGATGCCGCTGAACTGAACCATGCACCGCAGTGGGCAAACGCCCTGCAAGCGTTGCTGTCGGTAGATGCCAAGGCGGTCAACCAGGAGGCGTTGGCGCGGGGCTTGCGCGGCCCCGATGTCGGATTGGCGCTGAAGCAAGCACACACAGATGCGATTGCAGAAATGGGGGGCTGACCCCCATTGATTTGACCCCCATTTCCTGTTCCCCCAATCTCCTAACCTTAATTGCTTTGGCAGGGAAGTGTCGACCATGCGGCACGAAAAATAATTATAAAATTACTATTTTCACAAAATATGTATTACCATATAATTCACAGAAGTGAGCAAAGCATGCGTTCTCCTCGACACAACCCTCAAGAGGTTTTATGAAAAACCACCGCACCCATTCAGCCGCCCCATCAGGCCACACCCCCGAGCCCTTGGGCTTGAAACGCCGTCACTTCATGGGCACCGCCCTGGCACTCGATGCCGCTGCGCTGCTGGCCGCCTGCGGCGGAGGGGGTGGGGGCGGGGACTCGGGCAGCACCAACACCAGCGGAAGCAGTTCGGGAAGCAGTTCTACCAGTAGTTCTACCAGTAGTTCGGCCAGCAGTTCAAGCAGTGGCTCAAGTAGCAGTTCGGCCAGTAGTTCGGTCAGTAGTTCCGCCAGCAGTTCCGGCAGCAGCTCAGGCAGCGGCTCAGGCAGCGGCAGCGCGGCACCTACTTACCCTTGGGTGGTCACCACCTTGGCAGGGACAGGGGCTATTTATCCCTTAACCAACGGCACGGCTGCAACGGCGACTTTTAGCTCCCCCTATGGGATTGCCATTGATACCAATGGCAATATTTATTTAGCAGACTACAATAACAACCGAATACGCAAAATCAACCCAGCGGGTGTGGTCAGTACTCTGGCAGGCAGTGGGGCATTGAGTGCAGTCGATGGATCTGGCGCAACGGCTACTTTTAGTTACGCCTATGGTGTTGCCGTGGACACCAGTGGCCATGTGTACGTGGCAGATTACTTTAACCACATGATTCGGAAAATCACCTCAGAGGGCGTGGTCAGCACCTTAGCCGGGTCGGGGGGGATTGCGGGCTCTGCGAATGGCGCCGGCACCGTGGCGAGTTTTCGTTTCCCTACTAGCGTTGCCGTGGACACCAGTGGCTACGTGTATGTTGGAGACACCTTAAACCATCTGATCCGCAAGATCAGCCCAGTAGGCGTGGTCAGCACCTTAGCCGGGACGGGGGGGATTGCGGGCTCTGCGAATGGCACCGGCACCGTGGCGAGTTTTAATAACCCTTCAGGATTAGCCATCGACAATAACGGCAATCTTTATGTGTCCGACACCGGTAATCACCTGATCCGGAAAATCACCACTTCGGGTGTGGTCAGCACCTTAGCCGGGACGGGGTTTGCGGGCTCTGCGAATGGCACCGGCATCATGGCGAGTTTTCATAATCCTACTAGCGCAGTTATCGACAATAGCAATAATATTTACGTTGTCGATCAGTTGAACCACCGCATCCGCAAAATCACCCCTTCGAGTGTGGTCAGCACCGTGGCCGGGGATGGGACGTTAGGGTATGCAGATGGCCCGGGTGACATGGCGAAATTTAGCAGCCCAAATAGCATCACTGTTGACAACAGCGGCAATTTGTATGTAACTGATTCCGACAACCACCGCATCCGCAAAATCACCCCGATCTTCTAACCCGGGCCAATCCCACGCTTTGAAAAATGGGCAAGCCTCAAACTCTCCATATGAATGGGGCTGGGCCATGGGTTCATTCATTCATTGGGTTCAGACCCGAATTTTTTTCGCCGCCTGAAAGCCAGCGAACAAGACCCGTCCGTTCAACTAGCTATAGAGAACTTTGAGGATCTGAACATGAACATGAAGCGAGTCTTTGAGAACTACAAGAAGCAGTGCCGCGCGGAGGATTAGTCAAGGGCTAAGCCAAGGAATAAGTCAAGGGCTAAGCCAAGGCATGTTTGAAGGCCAACTGAAAATCTTGACTACCCTATTGCGCAAAAAATTCGGCCAGCTGCAAGCCGACATCCTGCAAAAACTGAACACGGCCACCGAAGAGCAGTTGAAGCTGTGGAGCGAGAACATCCTCGACGCC
>JBEBAJ010000275.1:0-5542 GCA_041158965.1 Pseudomonadota bacterium
CGGGGCTTTTCTTGCAACTGCTGCCACCCCTGCAAAATCGGATCGACCCAGGCCCAGGCGGCTTCAAGCTCGTCACGGCGCATGAAATGCGTGAGTCGCCCTTTGATGACATCGACCAACAAACGCTCATAGGCGTCGGCTCGACGCTTCAGTGAGGACTCCTGCAAATCGAGCCCCAACTCAACCGGGTGCATGCGCATGCCCGAGCCCGGCTCTTTGACCATCATGCTCAGGTGAATGGACTCTTCAGGTTGCAGGCTGATGATGAGCCGGTTGGGCTGATGATTGGGCTGACGTCCAAAAATCGAGAACGGTTGCTCGGCAAACTGAATGATGATCTCGGATCGCCGATTTTGCATGCGCTTGCCGGTGCGCAAAAAGAAAGGCACATGCGCCCAGCGGGCGTTATCGATATGGGCACGCATGGCAACAAAGGTTTCGGTCAAGCTGTCTGGCGGCACCTGGTCCTCTTGCAAATAGCCCTTGACCGAGGTGCCGTCGGCCACGCCAGGGCCGTATTGGCCGCGAACCGTGTCGCGGCGCACCCCCGCCAGATCCATGGGGCGCATAGAGCGCAACACCTTGAGTTTCTCGTCCCGGACATCGTCAGCATCCAGCGAAATGGGGGGTTCCATGGCCACGATGCACATCAATTGCAACAAGTGGTTCTGGATCATGTCGCGCATGGCACCGGCGCCGTCGTAAAAGCCCGCCCGCGTCCCCACCCCCACGGTTTCTGCCACCGTGATCTGTATGCTCTGGATGTAAGGGGCACGCCACAAGGGCTCGAAGATCGCATTGCCAAAGCGCAGCACCATCAGGTTTTGCACAGTTTCCTTGCCCAGATAGTGGTCGATGCGATAGACCTGCCGCTCAGCGAAATAACGCGCCACCTCGGCATTGATCTGGCGTGCCGACTCCAGATCCGTGCCCAGGGGTTTCTCCAGCACCACCCGATCGTCATCCGTGATCAGCCCTGCCTGTCCCAAATGGGCGCAGATGCCGGTGAAGAGTGAGGGGGCGGTGGCCAAATAAAACACACGCCGGGCCCCGGGGGTCAGGTGCGTTTTGATGGTGTCAAAGTCGGCTGCACGGGTGACATCCACAGGACAATAGTCTATGCATGACATGAACTCAGCCCAAGCGGCCTCATCGAATGAGGCAGGCTCAATGAAGGGAATGGCCTTCTCATGCAAAAAAGCCTGATATTGCGCCAGACTCCATTCGTGTCTGCCCAAACCCATGATCCGGGTCTGTGCAGGCAATCGCCCATGCACATGGGCCATGTACAGGGCAGGCAATAGTTTGCGAAAGGACAGGTCACCGGTACCGCCAAAAATCAGCATGTCCAGGCTTTGATCGGAAGATGTATTCATGGGGTTCTGGTGTAGCGTTTGTCAACGAGATGGTTTTTAATGCGGCGCAAATGGGGCTCTAACTTGGGTGCACCAATGTGCAAGGCGGTGCAGGTGGCCAGCACATCCAGGATCATCAGGTGCAGCAGCCGCGACACCATGGGTGTGAACTGCTCGTAGCTCTCGGGGTGGTCTGCCGCCAGATGGATTTGCACCGCACGGGCCAACTCTGAGCCGCTGGCGGTAATACCCACTGTCATTGCTCCTCGTTGGCGGGCGATCTGACAGGCATCGATCAGGTCGCGAGTTTGTCCCGAATTGGAAATGATGACCAGCACATCTCCCGGACCCAGCAGCGACGCACTCATGATTTGCAAATGTCCGTCGCTGTGTGCCGCGGTATGAAAACCCAGACGAAAAAATTTATGTTGCGCATCCTGCGCCACGATGCCCGAGTTACCCACGCCATAGAACTCCAGCCGTCTTTGCTTGCGATGCGCCAGGTGCAGGGCATGGGCCACGCGCTGTACGCTGGCCGAAGAAACGTCGTTTCGATATCGCAGCAAGGCCGCCACAGTGTTGTCAGTGACCTTGGCGATCACATCTTCGGCGGTGTCTTGCGCGGCCACGCTGCGATGAATGAAGGGCACACCCTCAGCCACACTGCTGGCCAACCTGAGCTTGAAGTCACTCAGGCCCTGATAGCCCAGACTGCGGCAAAAGCGCAGCACGGTGGGTTTGCTCACCCTGGCCTTTTGCGCCAGCTGGGCAATGGGCGTGCGACAAAAGCTTTGCGGATCTTCCAGCAACACCCTGGCCACCCTTTGCTCGGAAGGGGATAAAACCTCAAGTTGAGCCTGGATGCGATGCAGCATGGACAAATTGTAACAAAGTTACAGAAAAAGTGAAATTTTTAGTAACCAAGGGCTCGGGATATGTTCAACCTCTGAAACGACGCGTCGATTCCCGCACCACCAACTCGGCGGGAATTTGATCAAGTGGTGTATGTTCACCCGATAGCATTTGCATCACCGCCTGCGCCGCCTGCGCACCGACCTCGTAAATGGACTGGCGCACAGTGGTCAGGGGCGGCAAGGTATAAGCCGAGTGCGGCAAATCATCGAAGCCGACCAGGGACACATCTTCCGGCACGCGCAAACCCGCACGCGAGAGCGCCAGACGCGCCCCATAAGCCATTTGATCGTTGGCGGCGATCAGGCCGGAAAACTTCACCCCCGACTGGATCAACTGCTGAGCCGCCCGATAACCGCCAGGCTCGGAAAAATCGCCCTTGATCACGCATCGTTCGTCAAAAGACAACTTCAGCGCCTTGAGTTCAGCACGATACCCATTCAGGCGTTGCTCGGCATCGGCATGGTCCAGCGGGCCAGAAATGAACGCAATGCGCCGATGCCCCAAAGCATGAAGGTGGCGTACCGCCAAACAAGCCCCTTCATGGTTGTCAAAATCGATGCCCCATAAATTGGGCTTGCGCAAATTACGACCCGTGACCACCACGGGCAGCTGACGCGCCATTTGAACCAGTGTGGCATCTTTGAGCTTGCCCGTGAGAATGATGACCCCATCGACTTTGCGCATCATCAGCATTTGCAAGCGGCTGCTTTCTTCCGCCTCGTTCCAATGGCCGCTGACAAACAGGGGCACATAGCCCGACTTCAATAGCACATCTTCGATGCCACGCAGTGCCTCGCCATAGAAAGGGCTGTCTATGAATTGGGTGAGCACCCCAATGCTCATGGTGCGTCCACCGGCCAAACTGCGGGCGGCCGGGTCGGGCAAAAAATTCAGTGCCTCAATCGCCTGGAGCACGCTGACCTTTTTGGCCTCGCTGACCCGGGCCGTGCCATTCAAGATGCGCGACACCGTGCTGGGGGACACCCCCGCCCGCTCGGCCACCTGGCTGAGCGTTGAACGATTTTGCTGATCAAAAAGACTGGTTTTCTTCATGTCCGAGTGTGACATATCTAAAGCAGCAATGCTCAGATTTTAAGGTTGCCACACTTTGATCCAATCGACACTCAGGGTCATTTGAGACAGCAGACTGGGGTCCACATTGCCGCCCAAATTGCCGCCAACCGCCACGTTCAAAATCAAAAACGCGGGTTGGTCAAAAGGCCAATCGGCCACACCGGCCCCGGCAGGTTTGTTGTAACTAAAAACTTGCACACCATCCACGCCCATGATTTACCGTAAATTGAATTGGCACCATTGCGATTTGTCGTGTGAACCCCCGACTGCACCTGTTCGGTACCGACAAAATACCGGCCAAACCACTCCATGATGTCGATTTCGCCGCGATCAGGCCAGGGGCCATTTTGGCCCATCATCCAGATCGCCGGCCAAGCCCCGGCCACACATGGAATCTGCGCCCTGATCTCATAAAACCCGTAAGGCGTGCCGTTCAAGGCCGAATAGAAAGATGCGGTATCGGTTTTGACACGGGCCGACGTCGCCAACAGGCCTTTGCTCGAAATTTCGCTGCTGGTGATGTCACCCCCCGCAGCGATGGCGGCCGGCTGTATCACCAGTTTGCCGTTGGACAAAGACGCATTTTGTGAGCGGTAATATTGCTTTTCGCTGTTGCCCCAAACCGTGCCACCGTACAAAGGCGCACCCGTGTCATAAGCCCAATCGCTGCTCAGGCTGGCGGCATTGAAATCATCCTGCCACTTCAGCACATAATTGGCAGGCCGCGTCAAAGAAACTGGCGCACTGCTGCCCAAACCGTCGCCATGATCACCTCCACCACAGGCGCTCAACAAAACCAGGCCGATACCGAACCAAAAACCTTTAGAAGACATAAACCATTCCCATCCCGGCCCAAACGCCAGAAGTGCTGACCCTGGGGTCGATGCCTGTGAATGCCGTGTTGGCGGGCATGCTCAATGGGGCCAGCCCCTGGCGTGCAAATTTCGCCATGCCGCCATAGCCATACACCGACCAGCCGGGTTGAATCTCATAGCCCAGGCCCAAAGTGCCCAGCCACATGCTGTTCGATTGGCCGCGCTCGGTGGGGTTTTGAGTGCTGGCTTTGCCAAAATGCACCATGGCCGCACGCACCGACCATTGCGGCTTGAAGCGATGCACCACCCCCGCATTGAAATCGGTCGAAGTGGCGGGATACGATTGCGAGATATTGCCTGAATTGACATTGAACATATTGGCCCAAATCAGGTTGTTGCTGGCATCGCGGCCTATGGGCAGTCCCGGTGAGCCGCTCCAACGGTTATGTCGAATGCCGCCATATACATCGGTTTTGGCATTCCATTGGTAACGAGCCATCAGCATGCTGATTTGTTGTTGATTGCCCACCACCCGGTTGGCCGGATTGGCATCGAGGGTAGGCACCGTGCTCACTGCCGTGAACGGGCCATGTCCCCATGCTGCGGCCGGGCCGTTGGTGCCGATTTGGCCGATCAAATCAACCATCCATGGCCCACGAACATAGCGTGCGACGGCTTCAAAGAGGGAAGGCTTTTGGGTCCGCCAATTTTTATCGCCCTGATCGTGGGTGAGTTCCAAATACAAATCACCCCCCGCCAGATCGATCAAAGGCGTGCCATAGCGCACCGCCTGTGTCAGCAGGCCATAACCAGCCCCGCTCGACGCCCAAGGGTCGGCAATGCCCAGCACCGTGCCATAAGGGTAATCGGCCCAAGACCAGGAACGGGTGGGAAACGCACCGACCTGCAACATGCCGTGGTCTTCATGGGTGAGGATCAGGTTTTTCTCATACCAAACACCCGGAATATCCACACGCCCATCGCGCCAGCGTTGACTGAGCAAGCCTTTGATTTTGAATCCACCCCCCAGATCAAATGGGCGGGTTCCCAGATAAGGCTGAAACAAGGTCAATGAGCTGTCATTCACGCCATAAGACTTGCCAAGGGCAATTTCATCTGCCCAAGGCTTTTGTCGGTCTTCGGTGGGAAAGGTTTGGCAATTGACGCACTGATTGGATGCCCGGCTTTGAGCGATCGCTTCATGCATTTATCCTCAATTCTTAGAAAATGCCAGATAACCAATTTGAAGCAATGCGCTATTGTTAGCAGTAGCTGAAGCGGTGGAATCTTTACCTCCAACTATCTTCACCGCAATTTCACGTACATCGGCTTTTAAGTTAGACAAATTTCCTGAACTACATGTGAAATCGCTCAATGCAATTC
>JBEBAJ010000276.1:0-3545 GCA_041158965.1 Pseudomonadota bacterium
GGTCAGCAAGGTGGGTGTAGACAGGATGTTGCTGCCACCGTTTTGTTGCAGAAAGTTGGCGACGCTGGTGAGAAGGTTGTTGCCATCGACTTGTCGGCCTGTGGCGATGTTGAGTCCGGCATTGGGGGTGATCGAGCCCCCCGATGCCCGGGTATTGAGCCCGATGATGTTGCTGCCACCAGAGCCGAAATTGGTGCCAATGACGCCTATGCTGCCACCGCTGCGGCCAAATGCGTTTTGCCATTGCACGCCAAATTGAGAGGCCTTGTTGGCATCGACTTCGGCGATCAGGCTTTCGACCAAGACTTGGGCGCGGCGCCCGTCGAGTTGGTCGATGACTGCCCGCAATTGTCGATAAACAGGCTCTGGGGCACTGATGATGAGTGAGTTGGTGGCCGTGTCGGCCTGAATTTGACCGCCGGTATTGCCACCGGTTGCAGTGGTGGTCTGCCCGGGGGTGTTGCCCAAGCCGCCGGTGGTGGTTGCGGTCGGGGTGGTGTTGAGCCCTGTGGTGTTGAGTGGCGTGGCAGCGGTGCTGCTGCTCAGACCGGTTGTTCCAGCAATGCCACGCCCATCGGCCGATAGCGCCGCCCGCAGGGTGTTGGCCAGTTTGGTGGCGTCGGCGTTTTTGAGGTAGACCACGTGGATATTGCCCGATTGGGCCGTGCCGCCAGGCCGGTCGAGCTTTTCTGCGAGTTGGCGGGCCTGCATGAGTCGTGCCGGGTTGGCGGCGCGCAGGATCAAGCTGTTGCTGCGGGGCTCGGGCAACACGACGGTGCGGTAGCCACCATCGGCGGCGCCAGGGTTGCCCGGATTGCCAGGGCCCGGGGGGGCGGCTTGCGGGGCGTTGGATGTGTCTATGAGGCGCTGCAGCAAGGGTGACAGATCATTGGCCACGGCGTGCTTGAGGGGGATGACTTCGATGTCGGTGGCCTGAGCGGTATCGAGGCTGGCGATGATGCGGGCCAGGCGTTGCAGGTTCTCGGTGTAGTCGGTGATGACCAGTGAGTTGGAACCCTGATTGACGTTGATGGTGTTGTTGGGGCTGATCAAGGGACGCAAAACCGATACCAGCTGGTTGGCGTTTTCGTGCTGCAAGCGAAAGATTTGGGTGATGATTTGGCCACCACTGCCGATTTTTTCAGTTTGTTCGACCACCCCGCCGCCTTGCAGCTTGGCCTCGCCTTCGGGCAAAACCTTGAACAAACCATTGACTTCCACCACGGCGAAGCCTTGCAAGCGCAAAGCGGACAGAAATTGGGCCCAGGCCTGTTCAGCAGGCATGGGTTTTTCGGTGCTGAAGGTCATGGTGCCTTTGACCCGAGGGTCCAGCACCAGGTTGCGCCCGGTCAAATTGGCCAGTGCGCGGGCGACGGTGTCGATCTCGGCATTGACGAAGTTGAGGCTGATCGGCTCGGGGGGCTGGGTGCGCTTTTGGGCCCAGGCAGGGGTCAGGGCAGTTAAGCCCATGGCCAGGACCAGGCATGCGGCAAAGCGGGTCAGGTGTGCAGGGGTGTGTTCGGACATGGGTGTTCCTTTATCCCATTTTCAAGATGGCGCGCGTGCCTTTGCGGTTGCCCAGCACGCTCAATAAATTGGTCAATGCGATTTCATCGCTGGGATGTTCGGCCCAGGCCTCGCCTTCAAAAACCACCCCCCGCTCCAGCCATTGTCCTTGACCAGACATTTGCAATGGGCCTTGCAGGGTTTCGAGGGTGATTTTGGGGGTATCGCCGCCCATCCACTGGAGTTTGTAGTCTCCCAGTGGGCGCAAGGAGGACAGGCGGGTGGACAAACCCAGCAGATGCAATGAGAGTTGGCCGTCGTTGCGCCATTGGTGGCCGTTTTGTTGCCAACGCCACTGTCGGGTCTGGAGGCGCAACTCGCCTTCGGGTTGGATGGTGTTCCAGGGCGCGCCCCAACCCGACAACCAGGCCGTGGGCAAGCGCCAATCCATGTCGCTCATGGTCAAAACCAAGCCGCCAGGTTGCCACTGCAGTCGCCAGACCCAGCTGGAGGTGCCGGTGGATTCGCTGGTGCGCCAGCGGATTTCGAGTGTGTTGAGGGCGGTGGCGGCAATCTGCCAGTGCAGCCGTGGTGTCCAGGCGGTGGCCGAGGCCGTTGATTCGCCGGTGCTCAAGGCGATGTGGGCCGAGCCTTGCCACAGGCTGCCTTGGCTGTCGACCAGCAAGACCCGCCCGCCACTGAGCTGGCGCACCCCGCTGGCCACCCAGGTGGCCGGCCACTGGGTCAAGAGCATGAGCACCAGTGCCAGTGTCGCCCCCATGGCGGCGTAAACGCCATGTCCTTGGGCGGTGTTTTGCGGGTTGGCGAGTGGGCGGGTCTTCATGGTTTTTGCGGTAACTTGAAGATCAGCGTGCCCGACCAGCCCTGGGGGGTTTGGTCGAGTTCGGCGCGCACCACCCGGGCCGAGGTCTGGGTTCGAATGTCATCCCAGCCTTGGGCCAATTGCTGCGGTGAGACGGCATTGATGGGGATTTGTACGCTGCCACCAGGGAGGTTGATGGGGGGGACGCCAAAGCGTTGTCGGCTGATGGTCTGGATCAGCGATTGCGATTCAGCGAGGCTGGGCAAAGATTTTTTTTGCAGGGTTTGGGCCTCTTGAAGGGCCGTTTGCATGCGTTGTTGTTGTTGCACCAGTTCAGCCCAGCGATCGTGCCGATCCAGCCAAAGTGTCCAGGCGGGCCACAGGCCCCACAGCAAGGCCAGGCTGGCGATCAGGGCCAGGGAAGCGTAAAGAATGCGGGTGCGATTCATGGCTTGGCGCTCCAGCGCATGACCAAGCCACCACCGGAATGGGGCTTCAATTCGTAGCCCATTTGGCGCAGGGCTTGAAGTTGATTCGGCTTGATCGATTCAAGGCTCAGACCCTTGACGGTCAGGGTGTTGTCTTCGAACAGCAAAGACTGCAATTCGGGGGGGCTGCCCAGGGCTTGCGTCAGATGGCCCAGCATGACTTCCACCTGGTCAGGGGTCTGGGCGCCCACTTGGCGGCGCAGGGTGTTGAGGGCCTGATTCATTTGTGCCGCCGGGTCGATGACCAGTTGGGTTTCGGGAAACGCCTGGGTCAGCATGGCGGCGAGGTCGCTTTTCTGGCGCGCCATGGCCTGCTCGGTCCACCAGGCCCAACTCAGCAGGCCCAAGGTGTGGGCCGCCAGCATGACCGCCACGGCGCGCCGCATCCAGCGCCAACGCGGGTGATGGGCCCAGTCTTGCCAAGCCAAGACGAATCGACGACGCCAGCGCTGGGCGGGGGTTTGCGACCATACCCCCTGGGCCAGATCGAAGCCGCCTTGGGTGGCCACAAGCCAGCGCTCGTACCGGGTTTGGGTGCGCACCGCCCCTGGCTCTGAGGACCAGGCGTTTTGGGCCAACTCAAGCACTGCGGGCTCGGCCACCGGGGTCACCGGCGTGGACTGCAATAAGGGCCATGGGGCAGGCCAGCGGGACACCATGACCCCTTGCGGGTTGCACCAGGTGAGCATGGCCTCTTTGGGCGGGCCCCAAATATGCAAGGTGTCGGC
>JBEBAJ010000277.1:0-3545 GCA_041158965.1 Pseudomonadota bacterium
TGGCCCAAACCTTGGCGCGCATGCTCGATGTGCCTTTTGTCATGGCCGATGCGACCACTCTGACTGAAGCCGGGTATGTGGGCGAGGATGTTGAAAACATCATTCAAAAGTTGCTGCAAAACTGCAACTATGAGGTGGATAAAGCGCAACGTGGCATCGTTTACATCGATGAAATCGATAAGATTTCGCGCAAATCTGATAACCCTTCAATCACCCGAGATGTCTCAGGGGAGGGGGTACAGCAGGCTTTGCTCAAGCTGATTGAGGGCACCATGGCCAGCGTGCCGCCCCAAGGGGGCCGCAAGCATCCGAATCAGGATTTCTTGCAGGTGGATACCACCAACATTCTGTTCATCTGTGGCGGGGCTTTTGCGGGCCTGGAGAAAGTCATCGAAAATCGAACCGAAGCCTCTGGCATCGGTTTCGGGGCGACGGTTAAAAGCAAGCAGCAACGCAGTCTGACCGAAGTGTTTGCCGAGGTCGAGCCCGAAGACCTGATCAAGTTTGGCCTGATTCCTGAACTGGTGGGCCGCATGCCCGTGGTTGCCACGCTCAATGAATTGACCGAGGAAGCCCTGGTCGAGATATTGACCGAGCCGAAAAACGCTTTGGTCAAACAATATGCCCGCCTGTTGGCCATGGAAGGGGTCGAGTTGGAAATCCGGCCTGCCGCATTGCATGCCATCGCCAAAAAGGCCCTGGCGCGCAAAACTGGGGCGCGCGGATTGCGCTCCATCCTTGAACATTCGCTGATCGACACCATGTTTGATCTGCCCAATGCCACTCACGTGGAAAAAGTGGTGGTGGATGAATCCACCATCGAGGACAACCAGCCCCCCCTCCTGGTCTACCAGGAAGCTGCCAAAAAGGCCTGAACATGTCTGCACAGAATTTATTGCCGGCGACCCCCATCGAACTGCCTTTGTTGCCCCTGCGCGATGTGGTGGTGTTCCCCCACATGGTCATCCCCCTCTTCGTCGGGCGTCCCAAGAGCATCAAGGCGCTCGAAAGCGCCATGGCCGCAGAGCGGCGCATCATGCTGGTGGCTCAGAAGGCCGCAGCCAAGGATGAGCCCACAGTGGCAGACATGTTTGAGGTGGGATCGGTGGCCACCATTTTGCAAATGCTCAAGTTGCCCGATGGCACCGTCAAGGTGTTGGTTGAGGGGCAGCAGCGCGCCCGTGTGTTGCACATTGAAGACGGCCCTGAGCACTTTGTGTCTCAGGTGTCACCCATCCAACCCGAAACGGGCGAGATAGACACCGAAGTCGAGGCCTTGCGCCGTGCCGTGTTGCAGCAGTTTGACCAATACGTCAAGCTGAACAAAAAGATACCCCCTGAAATCCTGACCTCTATCTCCAGCATTGACGATGCCGGTCGCCTGGCCGACACCATCGCTGCGCACCTGCCTCTGAAACTGGAAAACAAACAGGTCGTGCTTGACCTGCCCGAGGTCAAGCCGCGGCTGGAAAACCTGTACGAACAACTTGAGCGCGAGGTGGACATTCTGAATGTCGACAAACGCATTCGCAGCCGAGTCAAGCGCCAGATGGAGAAGAATCAGCGCGACTTCTACCTCAATGAGCAAGTCAAAGCCATCCAGAAAGAGCTGGGTGAAGGCGAAGAGGGCGCGGACATCGAGGAGATTGAGAAGAAGATCAAGGCCGCCCGCATGCCTCAAGAGGCCCGCAAGAAGGCCGAAGCCGAACTCAAGAAGCTCAAACTCATGTCGCCCATGTCCGCTGAAGCCACCGTGGTGCGCAACTACATCGATGTCCTGGTCGGCCTGCCGTGGAGCAAGAAGACCAAAATCAAGCATGACCTCTCGCTGGCAGAAAACGTGCTCAACGAGGATCACTACGGCCTGGAAAAAGTCAAAGACCGCATCCTGGAATATTTGGCGGTGCAACGCCGAGTTGACAAGGTCAAGGCCCCCATTCTGTGTTTGGTTGGCCCCCCGGGCGTGGGCAAAACCTCGCTCGGCCAGTCGATTGCCAAAGCCACCGGTCGCAAATATGTCCGCATGGCGCTGGGCGGTATGCGCGACGAGGCCGAGATCCGTGGCCACCGCCGCACCTACATTGGCGCATTACCAGGCAAGGTGCTGCAAAGCCTGTCCAAGGTGAACACCCGCAACCCGCTGTTCCTGCTCGATGAAATCGACAAACTGGGCAGCGATTTCCGGGGTGACCCTTCCAGCGCATTGCTCGAAGTGCTCGACCCTGAGCAGAACCATACCTTCTCAGACCATTATGTGGAGGTTGATTTCGATTTGTCGGATGTGATGTTTGTGGCCACATCCAACTCGATGAATATTCCTCCGGCCTTGCTCGACCGCATGGAAGTCATCCGTTTGTCGGGCTATACCGAAGATGAAAAGACCCACATTGCCACCAGTTATCTGCTGCCCAAGCAGTTGAAGAACAACGGGGTCAAAGAGGAAGAATTGCGCGTCGAGGAAAGCGCCATACGGGATGTCGTGCGCTACTACACCCGTGAAGCGGGTGTCCGTGCGCTTGAGCGGGAGCTTTCCAAAATTTGTCGCAAGGTGGTCAAAGGCCTGCAGTTGGGGCAAATGAAGCCCCAGGTGGTGGTCAATGCAGACAACCTGAACGACTTTCTCGGGGTGCGCAAATTCACCTATGGCCGTGCCGATCAGCAAAACCAGGTCGGCCAGGTGGTTGGCCTGGCCTGGACCGAGGTGGGGGGCGACTTGCTCACCATCGAATCGGCGGTCATGCCCGGCAAGGGACAAATCACCCGCACTGGCTCTTTGGGCGATGTGATGAAGGAGTCGGTCGAAGCGGCCCGTACCGTGGTGCGCAGCCGTGCCCGCGTGCTGGGCATCAAAGACGAGATGTTCGAGAAAAAGGACATCCACGTGCACGTGCCGGATGGCGCCACCCCCAAAGACGGCCCCAGCGCTGGCGCGGCCATGACCACGGCCATCGTCTCTACGCTGACTGGCATTCCGGTGCGTTGCGATGTGGCCATGACGGGCGAAATCACCCTGCGGGGTGAGGTCACCGCCATCGGCGGTTTGAAAGAAAAACTATTGGCGGCCTTGCGCGGCGGTATCAAGACGGTGCTCATCCCCGAAGAAAACGTCAAAGACTTGCAGGAGATTCCTGACAATGTCAAACAGGGTTTGGAGATCGTGCCAGTCAAGTGGATCGACCAGGTTTTGCAAGTGGCCCTGGAGCGAGAGCCTGAGGCCCTCAAAGACGACGAACCCGTGGTGGCGGCTGTGCCTGCCGCCCCCGATGCCGACGGGGTGGCAGTCAAACATTGAAACGGGCGGCGCCTTGTTTCCCTGCTTGTGCAGAGGGAAAAAAATGCGCTATAATTTGGTTTTTACGCGGGAATAGCTCAGTTGGTAGAGCGCAACCTTGCCAAGGTTGAGGTCGCGAGTTCGAGACTCGTTTCCCGCTCCAATTTGCAAAAAGGGAAGCTCTTGCTTCCCTTTTTTATCGGGATCAGGGCGCGGTAGCAAAGCGGTTATGCACCGGATTGCAAATCCGTGTAGGTCGGTTCGACTCCGGCCC
>JBEBAJ010000278.1:0-3542 GCA_041158965.1 Pseudomonadota bacterium
GTCTGCGTCGCTGAGGTTATTTGTCGCCCGCAAGACATCACCCTGCCGGGGGGCTGCCGTGCCACGCGCCGGGTTGTCGTTGGTAATGGTGATAGAGCCTGTAGGGGCATCGTTGATGTTTTCAATGGCGCCCGTGACTGGGCTGTTGACTCTTTTGATGAAACCAACACCATCGGCATAGGTCACTTCAACGGAGATGGTTCGACCCACCACTGATTGAGACAAAAAGAACGAAGGGCCCGATGCGCCTGTAACGGGAACCCCATCGACCAACCATTGGTAGTTCATCACCCCGAAACCATTGGGGTCAGACAATGAAGCGGTGGATACATAAAGGGTATTTCCCTGAGCCAGCACCCCCAGGATTTCGATGCCACCAGAAGGCGGTTTGAATGCGTATTGGATGAAGGCAGAATTGCTGATGAGTTGTTCCGCTTTACCGGCCCCGTCGGTGTAGTAAGCCTGGACCGAGACGGCATGCCCCGCCATGTCGCGAGTCAGCAATAGATTGGGCTGGTTGGCGCCTGAGATGGGGTTGCCATCGAGGAGCCAGCGGTAAGTAATGGGGCTGACGATGCCATCCAAATCGGTCAGAGAAGACGAGGCGGTTAATGTATTGCCCTCGACGAAAAGACCGGACATATTGACCGCGCCCAGCGGTCCGCTTTCCAGCAGAGTCAGGGACAGGGGGGTGCTGTTGGCCGATGTGTAGATGCCCCTGTCGAGACTGACGCTGATATTGGCGAATGGGGCGTCTTGCTGCTGATTGTCCATGGCCGTCAATACGACCTTGGCCACTGACGATCCTGCCGCAAAGTTGACGACGGGTTTGGTGCCATTGAGCGTGACATCGCCACCTGAGAGGCGATATCGCCCACTGGAGGTGGATACTCCGCTGATGGTCAGGCCCACGCTGAGTGAGGCATTGATGTTGCCGGAACGCACAAAAGTGAATTCAGCGCTGCGATCCGTCTGCTCGTTGATGGTGTCCTTGTCGCCAAATGCCGCCACCGTGGTGCCGCCGCTGACCTGATAAATGAGCATGGCGTCGCCACGGTCCCTGCCTTGCACGGTATAGCCGGAACCAAAAACGTAACTGGGGTTCCATTGGGAAGGGCTTAAAAAGGTGGCGTAGCTGTAGTTGCTGGCCCAATAGTAAGTGTTCGCGGCCCACATGGTGCCGTACTGCCAATAGGATGTGCCACCCACAGGCATGCGGGCATACAAGACGTTGTACAACTCAGACTGAGTGGGCATGGTCAGCTGATAACCGCCGATTTGAGCGCTGGTCGGCGCAGCCCAAGCCGACACCAGGCTGTTGCCCGTTTCGTTGTAGGCCGCATAGTAGTAGCGGCCATTGAACTCCACCTTGTTTTGCAAGGAGAAGTTTTGCCCTGGAACCAAAGCGCCATAGGGCAAAGCAATATCGAATGGAGGGGCCCCTTGCGCCATGGTGATAAAGGGTTGCAGATTGGCCTTGGCATACAGATTGCCAAAGCCGTATTGATTGGCCGAATTGGCGGGCAATTCAACCGACAAATTGCCGTATCGATTGGCGTCGGGCGTGACGGTGAGGAGGTAGCTGCCTGCGCTGCCAGTCAGCGATTTGACCGTGCCATTGGTGACCCGGAAATCGGATGCGGTCAAATCTGAAATTGAAGAGGCGCTGAAGTTGACCGAATAAGTGACATCGCCAGTGGCGGCCAAGCGGGGCCCCAAGTTGGAGATGATGGTGACGCTGGGTTGGGGCGTCGGGGCCACCGAATAATTGATCAAACCCGTCACGGGCGGGGCGACGCGATCGCTGAGCGACAAAGACAATGTGGCCGAACCGGGTGAAATGGCCGCAAAAGTGGCACCGGCCAGCGCCGCATTGATGGCAGATACCGTCCCAAGCACCTGTATGCCCGGGGTGAGAAGGTCTGCATCGGTGAGGGCGGTGATATTGCCATTCACGGGCGTGAGGGTCAGGATCAAGGACTCGTTGGGCCCATCCGGGTCCACCACGGCGATGCCGCTGAGCGACACGGGCTGACCCTGCTGAACGGACTGAATTCCGACTGGAAGATTGGTCAATGAGGGAGGGTCATTGACCGGATTGATCGTGACCGACACATCGTCCAGGTTGGTCGAGAATGGACTGGCGTTCCCGTCGGAATAGATAGAGAGTGATTTGTCGGCCTGCGTGGATGCCACGTACAAATTGCGACCTGAGAACGACAAATCCCAGGCACTGACGCCAGTCAATTTCTTGACCAGCACTGGCGGCACGCCCGCTTGGCTGACATTGAGCACCGAGATTTCTTGCCGATCGATATCGGAGGCAAACACACTCGACCCCGAGGCCGCGACTCGAAGGGTGTTGTTAAGGGCGGTGTTCACCCATAGGGGAGTGGCTTGAGGGACACCCGTGGCGGACAAGCTATAGGCCCGCAATCCCCCAGTGACACCGTCTGCCACATAAAGCACGTCGCCGGACACCGCCACGGAATTGGCAAATCCGGGCGTGTCGAGCACATTGGCCAAGCCTATGTTCTTGAGGGTGGGCCTGGTCGGGTCGGTGAAGTCAACCACATAGACACCTGCAGCACCCGCTGCCACATAAGCCATATTGCCTTTGACTGCCACGTCATAAGCACTGGCAGGCAAGGACAGCGTGCCTTTGAGCAAAGGGCTCAGTGGCGAGGACACATCAAAAATGCGCAGCCCATTCATGGCATTGGAACTGCTCAACAGGGCCAGGTTGCCGGACAAGGAGACAGAGTTGCTCCATGCCACTCCCGTCGATGTGGACCTGCTCAATACCAAGGGGGAGGCAGGTGCGCTGACATCCAACACCACCAGACCAAAAAAACGGTCAGCGACGTAAGCATAGTTGCCATTGACCGCTACTGCCTCAGCATAACCCAGGGTGGTGTCAGTGCGTGGCGAGATGTTGGCCACAAAACTCGGGTTTCTGTTGTCTGTGACATCGATGATTGAGACACCGTTGTCCCCCATGGCCAGATAGGCACGGTTGCCCGATACGGCCACACCGTAGGCGTTAGGCCCGGGCGAAGTGCCATTGGTATAGGTCTGCCTGGCGAGGCTTTGCACCCCATCGAGATCGAAATTGGCGAGATTGGCAGATGAAAATGTCGTCGTGTCAACACCGGTGCGAGTGCCGTAACCGCCTGTGCCGTCCCATGCCCGGATGGTCAGCGCAGAAAAGATTTCGCCGTAATAGTTGGGATTGGCCACGACATAGAGCCAATTGGAAGGATCCAGCGTGAGTGTCAGCGCAGACCTGGCCGTTAAATTGGAGGCCTGCTGCCAAGTGGCGCCGTTGTTGGTGGAGTAAAAGAGCTTGACATTCCAACCTATGCCGACTATGGCCACGCCGCCCGGATCACCATCGGCATCGACGTAATTGGCCAATGCGGTCTGGCTGTTGCCCAACAGCGATGAGACGCGGGTGGCACCCAAGGTCGAGTTGTTGGTCGGGTTGGCGGCGTCCTCGTTGACCGATTGAAGCCTCGGTGATTTGAAAAAGTCGAGAAAGG
>JBEBAJ010000279.1:0-4807 GCA_041158965.1 Pseudomonadota bacterium
GGCCTCCGCCCCCATCATTCACCACCCCGATGTGCGCCGCATGCTGATGACGATGCGCGCCGTGACCCAAGGCTGTCGCGCCATGGCCACGGTGGCCGCTGCCGCCCATGACGCTGCCCATGCTCACCCGGATGCCCAGGTGCGCAAGCAAAATCAAGCTTTCTACGAGTTCATGGTGCCTTTGGTCAAAGGCTTCAGCACTGAAATGAGCTTGGAAGTCACCTCGTTAGGGGTACAAATCCACGGTGGTATGGGCTTCATCGAAGAAACCGGTGCGGCCCAACACTACCGCGACGCCAAGATCCTGACCATTTATGAGGGCACCACCGCCATTCAGGCCAACGATCTGGTGGGAAGAAAAACGGCCCGAGACGGCGGTGGCACGGCCAAAGCCATTGCCACCCAGATCGAGAAAACCGAAACCGCATTGCGCGCCAACGGCAGCGCCGATGCCGCGGCCTTTGCCAAACGCCTCACAGCAGCAAGAGTGGCCTTTTTGGAGGTGGTGGACTTCATTGTGGCCCAATCGGCGCAAAACCCGAATGCGGCCTACGCGGGCAGCGTGCCCTATCTGATGCTCTGCGGCAACCTGATGGCGGGCTGGCAAATGGGCCGGGCCCTGCTGGTTGCCCAAGAGCAATTGACGGCGGGGCACGACGCTGAATTCATGCAAGCCAAAGTCGCCACCTGCCGCTTCTACGCCGATCATCTGCTTTCCCGTGTGCCGGGCATGCGAGATGGCATCATTGAAGGGGCAGACAGCGTGACAGCCCTTGCGCTCGAAGCCTTCTAACCCCATTGGGCGACCACCAAAATCGCATCAGGAGACCCCATGCCGCGCATGCCCGAGGTTTTGCAAAAGCAGCCTTTCAAGGTGATTGGTTCGCCGCTCTTCATCATCAGCAACCCCAAACTCGTGATCGCTCAGTGTGTCAACGGCGTCATCGGTTCCATGCCTGCGCTCAACGCCCGCCCTGCCTCACAACTCGATGAATGGCTGGCCGAGATCACCGAGGCGCTGGCAGCGCATGACCGGGCCCACCCGGAGCATCCTGCCGCACCCTTTGCCATCAACCAGATCGTGCACAAAAGCAATGACCGGTTGGAACACGATATGGAGATGTGCGTCAAATACAAGGTGCCAGTCATCATCACCTCCTTGGGCGCCCGCGAAGACATCAACGCCGCTGCACACAGCTACGGTGGCGTGGTTTTGCACGACATCATCAACAACCGGTTTGCCCGCAAAGCCATTGAAAAGGGGGCTGACGGCCTGATCGCCGTGGCCGCCCGTGCCGGCGGCCACCCCCGGGTCAAAAGCCCAATACCGCTGGGGCGTGCAGGAAATCCGGGAATGGTTTGACGGCCCCTTGGCCCTCAGCGGTGCCATTGCCACCGGAGACGCGATATTGGCCGCACACGCCATGGGGGCAGATTTTGCCTACATCGGCTCGGCTTTTATTGCCACCGAAGAAGCTCGTGCAGTTGACGCTTACAAGCAATGCATCGTCGACAGCAATTCCGACGACATTGTGTACAGCAACCTCTTTACCGGGGTGCATGGCAACTACCTGGCCCCCTCGATCCGCAACGCCGGGCTCGATCCCGAGAACCTGCCCGAGAGTGACCCCAGCAAAATGAATTTCGGCAGCGACCGCAAAGCCTGGAAGGACATCTGGGGCTGCGGGCAAGGCATCGGTGCGGTCAAATCGGTGCTGCCTACCACCGAGCTCATCGAACGGTTGAAGCGCGAATACGCCGCCGCACGCGCTCGCTTGCTGGCGCAATGAGCCCCGATGTCAACCCCTTCCCTGCAATTCGGCCCGGTTCAGGTCTTGCTGGGTTCGCAATCTGGCAAGTATCCCGACGGCAACCAGGTGCTGGTGCGCGGCACTGAGGTCTGTGTGGCCTTTGACACCCCGGTCGCGTCGCGTCAACGCGCCGAATTGCTTGCCGAAGTCGACCTGGTGCTGTTGGGGCATGTGCATGAAGATCATATGGCGGCCTTAGACATGCTTGGACATGCTGCCGTGCAAGTGCATCGCCTCGACCTGGCCGCTGCACAGTCTTGGGATGGCCTCAAAACACACTATGGTTACGACGAGGAGACGCTCAGCGCAGTGCGCGCCATGATCGACACCGAATTCAACTACCATGCCCGTCCCGACGCCCTGCCCTATGACGATGGACAAACCTGGCAATTGGGCGGTGGCGTGCGCATCAGCGCTCATCATTTGCCGGGGCACACTGCGGGTCACTGCGCGCTGGTGGTCGACAGTGAGGGTTTGGCCTTCATCGGCGACATCGACTTGAGCGGCTTTGGCCCTTATTACGGCGACGCCACCTCCAGCCTGCCCCAGTTTCGACAAACCCTTAAAGAGGTGGCCGAACTGGACGCCCGGGTTTGGGTCACTTCACACCATAAGGCGGTCATCACGGACCGCGCGCAATTTGAACGCGACCTGGCCCGCTTCGCCTCCCGATTGGATGAGCGCAACGAGCGCTTGCTGCAACGCTTGGGCGAAAGCCCGCAAACCCTCAATGAATTGGCAGACGCCGGCTTCCTCTACCCGCCCGGCCATGGCGCACCTTGGACCGCCAGTGCCGAACGACGGACCCTGCGCCAACACCTCGATGAGCTGATGGCCCAGGGGGCCGTTCAGTTTGACGGCGGGGTTTATGCTTTGGCTTGAAGTCCCGCATTCGATATGATGCAGGCATGAGTAAAACAGGTTTTTACACCCACAGCGACTGTCTGCGCCACGACATGGGTCGCGGCCACTCTGAATGCCCGGAGCGCCTCAGCGCCATCCGTGACCGGTTGCTGGCCAGCGGGGTCGATCAGGGCGTGGTGGAATTCATTGCCCCATTGGCCGACACCGATGACCTGTTGTTGGCCCACACGCCCCAATTGATTGAGACCGTGTATGAACTCAATCAGGAGGTGCAAGACGACATCTCGCGTGGCGGTCGGGGGCTCGCCCACATCGATCCGGACACTGCGCTCAATGGCCACAGCCTGAGTGCCGCTTTGCGCTGTGTGGGGGCGGCACTGGCCGCTACCGATGCCGTGCTGGCCGGTGAGCTTGACAACGCCTTTTGCGCTGTGCGCCCCCCTGGCCATCACGCCACACGATCTCGGTCCATGGGGTTTTGCATCTTCAACACCTTGGCCATCGCGGTCCGCCATGCCCTGGAGCGCCATGGCCTCCAGCGTGTGGCCGTGATTGATTTTGACGTGCACCACGGCAACGGCACTGAAGATATTTTGGCCAATGACGAGCGCGTGCTGATGTGCAGCACATTCCAGCACCCCTTTTATCCTTATTGCGGCACCGAAGATGTGCCTGCCAATATGGTCAATGTGCCGGTTCCTGCGTATACCGCGGGCAGCGAAATCCGCCAACTGATGGCTCGACATTGGTTCCCGGCGCTGGAAGCATTTCAGCCCGAGATGATCTTCATCAGCGCGGGCTTTGACGCCCACCGGGAAGACGACCTCGGCCAGTTGGGCATGACCGAAGCCGATTACCGTTGGATCACTGAACAATTGATGGACTTGGCCCGACGCCATGCCCAGGGGCGCATCGTGTCCTGCCTGGAAGGGGGCTACAACCTCAGTGCCCTGGCTCGCAGTGTCGAAGCCCATGTGCGCGCATTGTCCGGTCTCTGACATCGCGGCCATTCCATATGCTCAATTTTGAACGCCTGCTGAACCACCTGGGTACCCCAGATGCCTGGTTGGAAGGCTTGGCCATGCTCGTCTTGTTGGGTTTGGCATATGCCATGGTGTCTTGGCTTGGTCGGCGAGCCAGCCCCGACTCGGTCTTGCTGGGCCAACGCCCCATATCGGGCCTGTTGTTCCCTTTGCTGGCTCTGGCGGGTGCTTACGCCTGTGAAGCCGCCTGGGCCAGCCATCACAGCCAGGTCTCGGTCTTCAAAATGGCCATACCGGTGCTGATGTCGCTGGCCATCATCAGGCTGATGGCGCGCGTCCTGAGGGCTGTCTTCCCGCATTCTGCGCTGTCCCTCGGCATCGAGCGCACCGTATCCTGGCTTGCCTGGCTGGCGGCTGTGTTGTGGATTCTGGGTGTCTTGCCCTGGGTACTGAACGAGCTGGAGTCGATCCGCATCAGTTTTGGCAAAACCAAACTCGATTTACGCACCCTGCTAGAGGGTGTCTTGTCCTCGATCTTCGTGCTGGTGTTGGCACTTTGGACTTCGGCCACCATCGAACAAAAGGTATTGGCACATTCGGTCAACGACCTCTCCATGCGCAAAGTGGCGGCCAATGCACTGCGTGCCTTGCTGCTCATGCTCGGTCTGTTGTTCTCTTTGTCAGCAGTTGGTGTTGATCTGACGGCGCTGTCTGTGTTGGGCGGGGCTTTGGGGGTGGGGCTGGGCTTTGGCTTACAAAAACTGGCTGCCAACTACGTCAGTGGCTTTGTGATCTTGCTGGAACGATCCTTGCGCATCGGCGACCATGTCAAAGTCGATGGCTTCGAGGGGCAGGTCAAAGACATCAAAACCCGCTACACCCTCATACGTGCGCCCAATGGCCGCGAGTCGGTGGTGCCCAACGAAACCCTGATCGCCCAACGGGTTGAAAACCTCTCTTTGGAAGATTCCAATGTATTGCTGACCAGTCAGGTGACTGTGGGCTACGACGCCGATCCCCGCCAGGTGCAAGCCATGCTGGTCCAGGCCGCGGCCTCTTGTCCTCGCATACTGAGCCATCCGCCACCCACGGCCTTGCTGGTGAATTTGGCCGCTGACGGCATGGAGTTCCTGGTGGGCTACTGGATCA
>JBEBAJ010000280.1:0-3523 GCA_041158965.1 Pseudomonadota bacterium
CTGGGCTTGACCCTGGTGGCCCAAGGCCAACACGAATCTGCGCTCAAAGCCTTTCAGCGCAACACCCAATTGCAACCCATGAGCCCGCACGGCTGGTGCCAACTGGCCCGCGTGCACATGGAACGTCAGGAACCCGAGGAGGTGGCGAAGATCATTCGCCACTTGCAAGGGTTCGAACCCAAGATCGCCGCCGAGTTGGCACGCGAGACCGGGGTTCGTCCCGCCTGATACAAGCCGCACCGGCGTTGCAAGGGTGCCCACACCCGCCGGTGCATGTTGTCCTGGCCCACAGATGCCGGGATTTTTCTGGAGACCATTCATGCAATTGACCGAAACCCATCGGCGATACTGGCAGAAGAACCTCAATATCACGGCCGTCTTGATGGCGATCTGGTTTGTGGTCACTTTCGTCGTCAGTTTCTTCGCCCGGGACCTCAACTTCACCTTCTTTGGCTGGCCTTTCAGCTTCTGGATGGGTGCCCAAGGCTCCCTGGTCATCTACGTGCTGATCATCTGGTTTTACGCCAGTTACATGAATCAGTTGGACAACGAACACGGCGTCGCCGAAGCAGAGGAAGACTGACATGGCTGGAATGGCACCTGAGTCTGATGGCGGCATCTTCTCCGCTGGCAGCAATGCTGCTTTCAAAAAGCAACTCAACAAAGTCTACGGCTGGTACACGGGCGGCTTCATCGTCTTCGTGATCGCCTTGGCCATCCTGGAGCAAATGGGCTTGCCCCGCAACTGGATCGGCTATATTTTCCTGGCCGCCACCGTGCTGCTGTATGGCGGCATCGGTGTCATGAGCCGCACCAACGACGCCGCCGAATACTACGTGGCCGGGCGTCGCGTGCCCGCCATCTACAACGGCATGGCGACCGGCGCCGACTGGATGTCGGCGGCATCGTTCATCGGCATGGCCGGCACCTTGTACCTCACGGGTTACGGCGGTTTGGCCTTCATCATGGGCTGGACTGGCGGCTACTGTCTGGTGGCCTTGTTCCTGGCCCCTTACCTGCGCAAATTCGGCCAATTCACCATCCCCGACTTCCTGGGCGCCCGCTACGACGGCAACCTGCCCCGACTGTTGGGCATCCTGGCCGCCATTTTGTGCTCCTTCACCTATGTGGTGGCGCAGATCTATGGCGTGGGCCTCATCACCACCCGCCTCACCGGCGTGGCTTTCGAGCTGGGCATTTTCCTGGGTCTGGGCGGCATCCTGGTGTGTTCGTTCCTGGGCGGCATGCGCGCCGTCACCTGGACCCAAGTGGCCCAGTACATCATCCTGATCTTGGCCTACCTGATCCCGGTGGTGTGGCTGTCGGTCAAGCAAACCGGTATACCCGTGCCGCAAGCCATCTACGGCTACCAGCTCGAAAAAGTCACCGCCAAAGAGAAAGAGCTGATCGACGACCCGAAAGAAAAGGAAGTCATCGCCATCTTCAAGGCTCGCTCCGATGAGTTGGCTGAAAAACTCAAAGACGTCAAATCCGCACTCGAAGCCGACAAGGCCGCTGCGATGAAGAAAGTCGATGAGCTCAAGGCCGCCAACGCGCCTGAAGCCGAAGTGAAGGCCGCTGAAAAAGCCCTCGCCGCTGTGCCGCCCAACGAGGAAGCGGCCAAAAAAGCCTGGACCGCCGCCAAAACTGCGGCTGACGCACGCGCCCGCCCCCTGGCCGGCATGCCGCGTCACGCCAACCAGTTCGCGGGTGACCCCAACGGCGATGCCAAAGCCCAAGAGGCCTACAACACCTCACGCCTGAACTTCCTGGCCCTGGTGTTCTGTCTCATGGTGGGCACGGCCGCGTTGCCGCACATCCTGATGCGCTACTACACCACCCCCTCGGTGAAGCAAGCCCGCAGCTCGGTCACCTGGTCCTTGTTCTTCATCTTCTTGCTCTACTTCACCGCCCCGGCTCTGGCCGTGCTGGTCAAGTACGAGGTCTTCACCGTCCTGGTGGGCACCCCGTTTGACAAGCTCCCCGCCTGGGTCAGCCAGTGGGCAGCCGTCGACCCGGCCCTGCTCTCGGTGTCTGACGTCAACAAAGACGGCATCCTGCAATTGGGCGAAATGCGCATCGGCGGTGACATCGTGGTGTTGGCCACGCCAGAAATCGGCGGCCTGCCCTACGTGATCTCCGGCATGGTGGCCGCAGGCGGCCTGGCGGCCGCCCTGTCGACCGCCGACGGTCTGCTGCTGACCATCGCCAACGCCTTGTCGCACGACCTGTACTTCAAGATGATCGACCCCAACGCCTCCACAGCGCGCCGGGTCACCATCTCCAAAGCCCTGCTGCTGGTCGTGGCCTTGGCCGCCGCCTACGTGGCCGCGCAAAAACCAGCCGACATCCTGTTCCTGGTGTCTGCGGCCTTCTCCTTCGCTGCCGCTGCTTTCTTCCCGGCCCTGGTGCTGGGCATCTTCTGGAAGCGGGCAACCAAGTGGGGCGCCGTGGTCGGCATGATCGGTGGACTGGGCGTGACCTTCTATTACATGGTCACCACCCAGCCCTGGTTGCGCGGCATCTTTGGCATCACCTCGCCCATTGAACTGTGGTACGGCATACAGCCGATCTCGGCCGGCGTCTTCGGCGTACCGCTTGGGTTTGCGCTCATCATCATCGTCAGCCTCTTGACCCCGGCTCCGCGCCGCGAAATCCAAGAGCTGGTCGAGCATGTGCGCTACCCCAGCATCAGCGGTGACATCGACACCAAAGCCACCTGATGCCATGGCCCCCACCGGGGGCCATGCATGAGGACTTCGGGGCCCACACGGGCCCCGATTTTTTTGTGCCTTAAAAACGTGAACGCGGCTGTGTCAGTGGGATGCAGCGGCCCGCTCGCCTAAGCGCCGCCACACCTCGCGCTTTTGCTCATCACCCAGCGAACCCCAGTTGGCAATTTCATCTAAAGTGCGCAAACACCCCTCGCACCAAACGCTCTCATCGTTCATCACACACACCGACTGGCAAGGCGAAGGCAAATCCTTGGCCTGGCCCAAAACTTCAGGCAGTCTGCGCACCAGCCGGGCGATCACGGGCTTCATCCCGCCACCCCCGTTCGGCGCGAAGCCAGGGCGCGCGCCACCCGCGACGAAGTCGGCCGCCCCAACTGCCCACTGATGTAATGCCCCGCATCGGCCAGCGCACCCAGATCAATGCCGGTCTCTATGCCCATGCCATGCAACATATAAACCACATCCTCGGTCGCCACATTGCCAGTGGCGCCCTTCGCATACGGGCAGCCCCCCAACCCGGCCACCGAAGTATCAAACTGCCACACCCCCAACTCAAGCGCCGCCAAAGTGTTGGACAGCGCCTGCCCATAGGTGTCATGGAAATGCCCCGCCACCTGGTCTATGGAATAGTGGCGCAGCGTGGCCTCAAACGCGGCCTGCACTTGTTTGGGTGTCCCCACCCCAATCGTGTCGGCCACATAGGCATGCTCGATGCCTATGCCCTTCATCAAGCCGGCCAAATACCCCACACGCTCGGGCGCGACCTCGCCCTCATACGGGCAGCCCAG
>JBEBAJ010000281.1:0-3489 GCA_041158965.1 Pseudomonadota bacterium
CGCAGTCAGGACAGTTTTTCAACCACCCTGACCCAGCCTATCGGCCAACTGTTGCGAGGCTCACCGGATTAAGCGGCGAGTGCGAAACGTTCGTCGTTTGCAGTTACTTTTTTTCTGCGGTTTTACGAGGTGACAGAACCTCGACATGCCCTGCTGCGTGCCCGAACCCATGTCGAAACCAATGCAGCCCCAGACCTCTATTTTAGGCGCTTTCCAGTTTTTTCAATAGCCCCTGTGGATGATCGATGGCAGCATCGGCCCCCCAGGCCTGCCAGTCGGCCACTGCGCCCAGGTAACCGTAGGTGGCGGCGCAGGTGAGCATGCCCGCCGCACGACCGGCGACGATGTCGCGCTCATCGTCACCCACATACCAGCATTGTTCGGGGTTCAGGCGCAAACGCCGGGCGGCCTCGAAGAGCGGCTCGGGGTGCGGTTTGGCATGTGGTGTGGTGTCGCCGCTGATCACGACCGCTGCGGGGTTGAGCAGCGCCATCTGGCGCACCAGCGGGTCGGTGAAGCGGCTCGATTTGTTGGTCACGATGCCCCAGGGCATGCCACTGTGGGTCAGTTGCTCAAGCATCTCTGCCACCCCCTCAAAAGCCCGCGTGAGTTGGGTCATGCGCCGCTCATAGATCCGAAAGAACTCTTCCTTGTATTCGCCAAATTCGGGGTGATCCGGGGTCATGCCAAAGGCTATGCCCAGCATGCCTCTGGCACCGGCACCGGCCATGTGGCGGTAGCCTTCAAGCGGCAGCGAGGGCAGGCCACGCTCTACGCGCATTTGGTCGGCAGCGGCACCCAGGTCGGGCGCGCTGTCGATCAGCGTGCCGTCGAGGTCAAACAAGATGGCGTGCGGTGCGGGCATGGTCACAGCGGGCGGCGGGTCGCCACCAGATAGTTGACCGAGGTGTCGTCGTTCATCCAGTATCGGCGGGTGATGGGGTTGTATGAAAGGCCGCGCATGGTTTGGACATCCAAGCCGGCATGGCGGGCATCGCTGGCCAGTTCGTTGGGCTGGATGAATTTGGCGTATTCGTGGGTGCCGCGCGGCAGCAGATTGAGCACGTATTCGGCCCCCACGATGGCAAAAAGGAAAGACTTCGGGTTTCGGTTGATCGTTGAAAAAAACACCCAGCCGCCGGGCTTGACCAAGGTGGCGCAGGCGCGCACGACCGAGGCCGGGTCGGGGACATGTTCGAGCATTTCCATGCAAGTGACCACGTCAAATTCGCCCGGGCGTTGGGCGGCCAGGTCTTCAGCGCTGATTTCCTGATATCTGACGCGCGGGGTTTGGGCTTCCAGCGCATGCAATTGGGCAACTTTCAAAGCCTTTTCTGACAAATCGATGCCCAGCACATGGGCCCCGGCGCGGGCCATGGCGTCGGCCAGAATGCCGCCACCGCAGCCGACATCCAGGACCTGGAGGTCTTGCAAGGGGGTCTGTTCGCGAATCCAGTCAAGCCGCAGGGGGTTGAGCTGGTGCAGGGGGCGAAACTCGCTCTCAGCGTCCCACCAGCGGTGGGCGAGTTCGGAGAATTTGGCCAACTCGGCAGGGTCGGCATTGGTGTGGGTTTGACTCATGGGCTGAATTATCGCCTTGGCGCAGAAATTGGGGTCTGACCCCAATGAAGTGAGGCCCATAGGCATGGGCATAAAAAAACCCCGGCAAGCCGGGGTTTCTGGGATGAGCCAGTGGCTGATCAGCGGTTGGCGCGGGTACCGACCACTTCGATCTCGACGCGGCGGTTCTTGGCGCGACCTTCTTTGGTGCGGTTGTCAGCGATGGGCTGCTTCTCGCCCTTGCCTTCGGTGTAGATGCGGTTTTTCTCGATGCCCTTGCTGACCAAATAGGCCTTCACGGCTTCGGAACGACGCACCGACAGTTTCTGGTTGTAAGCATCGGTGCCGATGGAGTCGGTATGACCTACGGCAATGATGACTTCCAGATTGATGGCCTTGACCTTGTTGACCAGGTCATCGAGCTTGGCTTTGCCTTCGGGCTTGATGACTGACTTGTCAAAGTCAAAGAAGGTGTCGGCCGCATAGGTCACCTTGGATGCGGCGGGCGGCTGGGGGGCAGGTGCCGGGGCGGGAGCCGGGGCAGGTGCCGGAGCGGGTCTCGCCACAGGGGCAGGAGCAGGTGCGGGAGGGGGAGGCACGATGGCACCGTCACAGCCGGCAGCGGCCGTGGCGGGGGTCCAGGTGCCGGAGCGCCAGCACTGACCAAAGGCATTCTTCCAAGCCTCGCCTGAGGCGTTGCGCCAGTTTTGGATGTCTTGGGCATTGGCGGCAGAGGCCAATCCGATGGCTGCAACGATCAGAGCCAGTTTGTTGAGTTTCTTCATGGTTCTCCTCAGGGGGACAAAATTCAAATGAAACGCGAGAGTGGACAAAACCTTTGCTCACATGAGGATTATTGTGCCACAAGATGGTGCTTGGCAAGACGCCTTCTTTTGCGGCTTGTCAACGGTCCTGTACAGACCAGTATGGCTGTTGCATTGAAACCACACTCCGGGCACGGTTCTGACGGCCTGTTTCTTTGCTGTTTGGGTGGCTAGAGGGGCAACCGCAAAGCCTACAATCAGCGGTTTAGCCCTTTTTCGGCACCGATCCATGACTTCATTCGCCAAAGAAACCCTGCCCATCAGCCTGGAAGAGGAGATGCGCCGCAGTTACCTCGATTACGCCATGAGTGTGATCGTGGGAAGAGCCCTGCCAGATGCACGTGACGGTCTCAAGCCGGTGCATCGGCGAGTGCTGTATGCCATGCACGAGCTCAATAACGATTGGAATCGGCCTTATAAGAAATCAGCCCGCATCGTGGGTGATGTGATCGGTAAATACCACCCGCACGGTGACAGCGCGGTGTACGACACCATCGTGCGCATGGCCCAGGATTTTTCCTTGCGCCATATGCTGGTCGATGGCCAGGGCAATTTCGGCTCGGTCGACGGTGACAGTGCGGCGGCCATGCGTTACACCGAGATCAGGCTGTCGAAAATTGCGCATGAGATGCTGGCCGATATCGACAAAGAGACGGTGGATTTCGGCCCCAACTATGACGGCTCTGAGCAAGAGCCCTTGGTGTTGCCGACCCGTTTGCCCAATTTGCTGGTGAATGGCTCAGCGGGTATTGCGGTAGGCATGGCGACCAACATCCCGCCGCACAACCTCAATGAGGTGGTGGATGCCTGCCTGCACATGTTGCGCCACCCGGCAGCCAGCGTGGATGAATTGATGGACATCATCCCTGCCCCCGACTTCCCGACGGCGGGGATCATTTATGGCATCCAAGGGGTCAAAGAAGGTTACCGCACTGGCCGTGGCCGGGTGGTGATGCGGGCCAAATGCCATTTTGAGGACATCGACAAAGGGCAACGCCAGGCCATTATTGTGGATGAGCTGCCCTATCAGGTGAACAAGAAAACGCTGCTTGAGCGCATTGCCGAACTGGTGCACGAAAAGAAGATTGAGGGGATCAGCCACATA
>JBEBAJ010000282.1:0-3476 GCA_041158965.1 Pseudomonadota bacterium
GGCAAGGCCGCGACAAAGGTGTGTTTGACGGGGTGGCGCAGCTCGGCGCTGACGGTGTGTGGCCATGCCCGCAGGCGCCAGGCACTGGCCAAGGCGACGCTGAGCCATATGGCGCTGGCGAGGCAGGCGCAAAGCAGGCTGACCCACCATGCCGGATCGCCCAGGCCGTCGGTGGCGCGGGCCCAGGACAGGCCCAGGCCGGCCCAGCCCATGACGGGGACGAACCAAGCGGGGGAGAGGTGTTCAAGGGCGGCCATGCGGCTGGCTTTTTTCGACATGGCGCGAGTGTAGGGCAGGCTTTGCACAGAGACAGACTCAAGGGTGTCTGGGGCGAGTGTGTCTGGGGCGAGTGTGTCTGGGGCGAGTGTGTCTGGGGCGTGGGATTGGCGGGGCTACCCTAGAATGGCCGCATGACCCCATTTGTGATGTGGCAGTACCTTTTGCCCAAACTGGCCTTGACCCGATTGGCGGGCTTGCTCGCCCAGGCCAGGGCCGGACGCCTGACCCAGGCCCAAATCAAGTGGTTTGTGCGGCGCTATGGGGTGGATATGTCTGAGGCGGCGCAGCCCGACCCGCAGTCTTATGCCTGCTTCAATGATTTTTTCACCCGGGCCCTGCGGGCCGGTGCGCGCCCGCTGGCGCAGGCCGATATGGTGTGCCCGGTGGATGGCGCAGTGAGCCAATTGGGGCGCATAGAGGGGGAGCAGATTTTTCAGGCCAAGGGCCACCACTACAGCACGCAGGCCCTGTTGGGTGGCGATGCCGAGCGTGCGCGTGCATTCGCCGATGGTGAGTTCGCCACGATTTATCTGAGCCCGCGCGACTACCACCGCATCCATATGCCGTGCGCGGCCCAATTGCGCCGCATGACACATGTGCCTGGCGAGTTGTTTTCGGTGAACCCCGAAACCGCTGCCGGAGTGCCGGGCTTGTTTGCCCGCAACGAGCGTGTGGTGTGTTGGTTTGAGATGGCCGATGGGCGCCCCATGGCCATGGTGTTGGTGGGGGCGACGATTGTGGGCAGCATGGCCACGGTCTGGCATGGGGTGGTGAACCCGCCGCGGCCCGGTATGGTGCGGCATTGGGATTACGCCCCAGGGCAGCACACTTTGGCACAGGGTCAGGAGATGGGCCGGTTTTTATTGGGCTCGACGGTGGTTTTGCTGTGGCCGCGCGATACCGTGCGGCTGAATGCGCAGTGGCAGCCGGGCAGCCCGGTGCGCATGGGGCAGGCGATGGGACAGCGGCCCTGATGGGGCTTTATTGGAAGGCCACTTCGTCAAAGCTGCGCAGTTTGCGGCTGTGCAGATGCTCGGGGCCCTGAGCGCGCAATAAATCGAGCGCGCGCATGCCGATGCGCAGGTGCTGATCGACGCGCTCGCGGTAGAAGTGGTTGGCCATGCCGGGCAGTTTGATTTCGCCGTGCAGGGGTTTGTCGCTGACGCACAGCAAGGTGCCGTAGGGCACCCTGAATCGAAAGCCGTTGGCCGCAATGGTGGCGCTTTCCATGTCCATGGCAACGGCCCGGCTTTGGCTGAAGCGACGCTGCGGCCCCTGGTCGGGCAGCAACTCCCAGTTGCGGTTGTCGGTGCTGGCGACGGTGCCGGTGCGCATGATGCGTTTGATTTCGCTGCCGGTGCAACCGGTGACCTCGCTGACGGCTTGTTCAAGGGCGATTTGCACTTCGGCCAGGGCCGGGATGGGCACCCACAGGGGGAGCTCTTCGTCGAGCACATGGTCTTCGCGCACATAGCCATGGGCCAGCACATAGTCGCCGAGTTGCTGATTGTTGCGCAGCCCGGCGCAGTGGCCCAGCATTAACCAGGCGTGGGGGCGCAGGACGGCGATGTGGTCGGTGATGTTTTTGGCGTTGGCGGGGCCGACGCCGATGTTGACCATGGTGATGCCGCTGCGATCGCCACGCATGAGGTGATAGGCCGGCATTTGGGGCAGTCGGGGCGGGGCTTTGCCGCGCTCGTCACCGGCGTGTGCCGCTTCGCCCCGGCGGCGGGTGATGAGGTTGCCGGGCTCGACAAAGGCGAGGAAGTCGGAGCCCGGGTCGGCCATGGTTTGCTGGCCCAGGCGGATGAATTCGTCGATGTAGAACTGGTAGTTGGTGAACAGGACGAAGTTCTGAAAGTGGTCGGGGCTGGTGCCGGTGTAGTGGCGCAGGCGTTGCAGCGAGTAGTCGGTGCGGGCGGCGGTGAAGAGGGAGAGGGGCCGCGCTTCGTTGCCGCGAGAGCGCCAGGTGCCGTTGGCGATGCCGTCGTCCATGACCGAGAGGTCGGGGAGGTCGAAACAATCGCGCAAGAGCAGGCGGCGCTGGGCATCCATTTCGCCTTCGATGTGGTCGTGCTCGCCCAAGGCAAAGTGGACGGGGATGGGCTGGTTGCTGATGCCGACCTCGAGCTCGACGCCGTGGTTGCGCAGCAGCAAGTCGAGTTGGGTGTGCAGGTAGGGGCCGTACAGGTCGGGGCGCGTGAGGGTGGTTTCGAAGCGGCCCGGCTGGGCCACAAAGCCGTAGCTGAGGCGGGCGCTGCCCGCTTGCTCTTGGCGTATGACGGTGTCGGTTTGGATGCGCACAAAGGGGTAGCAGGCACGCACCCGATCGGTCAGGGTTTTGCCATGGGTGAAGTCTTGCAGGTGTTGCTTGAGGTGCCCCGTGGCCTGGGCGTAGAGTTGCTGAATTTGGGCCACGGCAGAGGCGGCGTCGCGGTGGCGCGTGGGGGCAACGAAGTGGGGCGTGATGGGCATGGCCAGATTGTGCCTGCAAGGTTTGACAGGCGCATGACAGGGTCAGCGCAAGCGGTATTTGATTTGCAGGCTGATGCCCCCATACAACCGGTTTTGCAAAGGGGGGACAAAGGCCACATTGGCCCCCCAGGTGTCGCCCTGCCAGGTGGCGGTGGGCAGGAGGGCTGGAAACCAACCGCCGCCATAGGCGTTGGGGTAGCCGTTGAAGAAGCCCACGGCGGCGCCGAGTTTGAGTGGGCCGAGGCGCCAGGGTTGGTAATACGCCCCCAGATAGTTGGAGTAGGCGCCGTTGCTGTTGAGGAAGCGCCCGGCGGTGAGGCGGGTGTCGGCGTCTAGGTCGTATTCGAGGCCGAGGCCGGGGTTGGGGTCACGCAGTCTGCGGTGGCGGTCGAAGTGAAAGGTGTAGAAGCCGGGGGTGACCCATATGGCGTTGGGGGCGGCCTGGCCAGACGCCTTGGGTGCGGCGCCCATGGCCAAAGCGCCCGCCAGCACCACAACACCTTGCTGTAGGGCCCGCCGTGCCGAGACAGTGCGAGCGTTTTGCATGTTGAAGATGATATCAACCCCCCGCTGGGGCAGGGGGTTTGGGTGGTGTTAGAATACAAAGTCTGGCCCGGTAGCTCAGTTGGTAGAGCAGCGGATTGAAAATCCGCGTGTCGGTGGTTCGATTCCGCCCCAGGCCACCAAAATCAAGCGCCCAACTGTTCTCAGTTGGGCGTTTT
>JBEBAJ010000283.1:0-3464 GCA_041158965.1 Pseudomonadota bacterium
GGCCGCAAGTCGACCACCCGCTTGGCCTTGCCCATGCTGCGCTCGACGCCCCCCTCGCCAGTGAGGTCCACCTGGATCGAGGTGCCCACAAAGACTTTGACATCGTGCTGCAACTGGGCGGCAGCGGCGCGTGCGGCTGCGCTGTCGGGCGCCAGCCCGGGGCGGGTTTCGATGCGCACGGTGAGTTGATCGAGTGGCCCTTCACGGGTCAGCACGCATTGGTAATGCGGGGCCAGCTCGGGGCGGCGCAAGATGTACTCTTCGATTTGAGAGGGAAACACATTGACCCCGCGCACGATCATCATGTCGTCGCTGCGGCCTGTGATTTTTTCCATGCGGCGCATGGTGCGGGCTGTGCCCGGCAACAAGCGGGTGAGGTCACGGGTGCGGTAGCGGATGATGGGCATGGCCTCTTTGGTGAGGCTGGTGAACACCAGTTCGCCCATTTCGCCGTCGGGCACCGGGGCACCGGTTTCGGGGTCGATGATCTCGGGGTAGAAGTGATCTTCCCAGATGGTGGGGCCATCCTGGGTTTCGGCGCACTCGCTGGCCACGCCCGGGCCCATCACTTCTGACAAACCATAGATGTCCACCGCACACAGGCCCATGCGCTGCTCGATGGCACGGCGCATGTCGTTGGTCCAGGGCTCGGCACCAAAGATGCCGATGCGCAAGCTGCTGCCTGCCGGGTCTAAACCCAATCGCTGGAACTCATCGGCAATCGCCAGCATGTAGCTGGGCGTCACCATGATGATGTCGGGTCGGAAGTCTTGAATGAGTTGCACCTGCCGCTCGGTCTGGCCACCGCCAAAGGGCACCACGGTGAGGCCAAGGCGCTCGGCCCCGTAATGCGCCCCCAAGCCCCCCGTGAAGAGGCCGTAGCCGTAGCTGACATGCACCATGTCGCCAGGCTTGGCCCCTGCCGCCCGGATGCTGCGCGCCACCACCTGGGCCCAGGTGTCGATGTCGTTTTGGGTATAGCCGACCACAGTGGGCTTGCCGGTGGTACCGCTGGAGGCATGCACCCGCACCATTTGCTCGCGCGGCACCGCAAAGAGGCCAAAGGGGTAGTTATCGCGCAAGTCGGCCTTGGTCGTCATGGGGAAACGCGCCAAATCGGCCAGGCTGCGGCAATCGTCGGGGTGGACACCCGCCTGGTCGAACTTGCGTCGATAGACGGGTGAATTCTGATAGGCGTGGTGCAAGGTGGCTTGCAGCCGCTTGAGCTGCAAAGACCGCAGTTCGTCCACGCTGGCTTTTTCGATGGGCTCCAAGGCAAAGGTTGGGGTCATGGCGCAATCTCACTCCGGGAATACGGTGCCCGCGATCTGGGCGCTTTTGCCGCGAAACATGGCAACGGTCTCGCCATGCTGGTTTTGCACCCGCATGTCGTAAATGCCGTGCCGCCCTGACAAGGTTTGTTCGATGCCTTCGCAGGTCAGCACGTCGCCTTCGCGCACGGGCTTGAGAAACTCGATGCTGCAGCCCGCAGCCACGGCATTTTTGTTGTGGCTGTTGCAAGCAAAGGCAAAAGTGGTGTCGGCCAGGGTGAAGATGAAGCCACCGTGGCAAATTTGGTGGCCATTGAGGTGCAGATCCCGCACCGGCATGCGCAATACGGCGCGACCCGGCTCGCAGGCCAGCAACTCCATGCCCATGGTCAAGCGGGAAGCGGTGTCGACCGCGAACATGGTCTCGCCGACTTTGCGAGCACGCGCTTGTGCATCCATCTCATTCCCCCTTGAACTGCGGTGCCCGCTTTTGCAAAAAGGCGCTCACCCCTTCAAAGTAATCGTGGGTGCGCCCCAATCTGGACTGGGTGTCGCGCTCGACATCGAGGTGCTGGTCCAAGGCGCGTGTGCCGGCGTCGCGCAGCAGGTGTCGGGTGGCCACCAAGGCGGCGGTGGGCATGGCGGCGAGCCGCTCGGCCAATGCCAGGGCGGCGGCCTGGCAATCTGCTTCGACCGCCCAGATCAGCCCCCAGTCGCGGGCCTGTTCGGCCACCAGCTTGTCGCCGGTCATGGCCAAGGCCATGGCGCGGGCCAGGCCCAGGCGCTCGACCAGCAGCCAGCTGCCGCCCGCATCGGGGATGAGTCCGATTTTGCTGAAGGCCTGAATGAAGCTGGCTTGCGGGCTGGCGATGGCGATGTCGCAGGCCATGGCGATGGAGGCCCCTGCCCCGGCGGCGACGCCATTGACCGCCGCCACCACAGGCATGCGCAAGGCCATCAGTCGGCGGGTGGTTCGGTTGAACAAGCGCTCGATGACCGGCCCCGGGTCGGCTCGCTCGACCCGATTGGGGCCCTCGGAGAAGTCAAAGCTGGATAAATCGGCCCCGGCGCAAAAGCCGCGACCGGCCCCGGTCAGCACCAGCGCCCGAATGGCCGGGGTGTTTTCAGCTTGATCGAGGGCCGCCCACAGGGTCTGGTGCATCTCGGGGTTGAGGCTGTTGAGGTTGCCGGGCCGGTTCAGGGTGATGAGGGCCACGGCACCGCGCTGTTCGAATAAAACGCTGGGTTCGCTCATGATGAATGTCTCCTGAACGGAATTTAGCATTGACCGACCGATCGGTTGGCTGATGTTTTCCCCAACAGCACGCGAGCGGGCGCAAGTGACTTACACTTTGACGAACACCAATGGAGAGAGCCATGACCTACCAATGCATCGAAGTGCGCACCGAAGCCGACAAGGTCGGCGTGATCACTTTGAACCGCCCCAAACAACTCAATGCCCTGAGCCCTCAGCTCATGGTGGAAGTCGGCCAGGCCCTCAAGGCCTTTGAGGCCGATGATCGCATTGGTTGCATGATCATCACCGGCAATGAAAAAGCCTTTGCCGCCGGTGCCGACATCGGGGTCATGGCCGAATACGGCTTTGCCGATGTGTATGGCCACGATTACATCACCCGCGATTGGGAGACCATCCGCAGCATCCGCAAGCCCGTGATTGCGGCTGTGAGCGGCTTTGCCCTGGGCGGCGGATGTGAGCTGGCCATGATGTGCGACTTCATCATTGCCGCCGACAACGCCAAATTCGGCCAGCCCGAGATCAAACTGGGCATCATTCCCGGCGCCGGTGGCACCCAGCGCTTGCCGCGCGCCGTGGGCAAATCGAAGGCCATGGATCTGGCCCTGACGGGTCGCATGATCGATGCCGCCGAGGCCGAGCGCTCCGGCCTGGTGAGCCGGGTCGTGCCGCTGGACCAGCTGATGACCGAAACCCTGGGTGCGGCGCTGATGATTTGCAGCTATTCTCAATTGGCGGTGATGGCGGCCAAAGAGTCGGTGAATCGTGCCTTTGAAAGCGGCCTGGCCGACGGGGTGATGTTTGAGCGGCGCCTCTTCCATGCCCTGTTTGGCACCTCTGACCAGAAAGAGGGCATGAAGGCGTTTGTCGAGAAGCGCAAACCCGAGTTCAAAAACCGCTGAAGGAGCGCCCGACATGGCTTTGAAATGCACCCTGAT
>JBEBAJ010000284.1:0-3428 GCA_041158965.1 Pseudomonadota bacterium
CCGTCGATTTAAATCATGGAGCTCGATTTCAAACTGGTCCTGACTCATGACTTAATCTTCCTGATAGGTGTAACTTTTGAAGTTATTTGTTTGTTCGTTTGTGTAATGACCCACTGAATTCCTGCACAGGTCATACTATTGGAGAAAACAGCCATGAGTATGACGATGGAAGACGACATCAAGAGGTGGACGGCCAAGCGCAAAGCGGCGCTGGTTATGGAGATCATTCAAGGCAAGACCTCGATTTCCGAGGCCAGCCGCTCATTCGATATCTCGCCCTCTGAGATTGAGGAATGGGTTGATGAGGCCAAACGGGGCATGGAGAATGCCCTTCGGGCCAAACCCTTGGATATCAAGGAACAGTACGAACGGCAGCTCAAAGAGTTGCAGGAGGCGTACGGCGAGGCGATGTTGGAGCTGCGTGCCAGAAAAAAGCTCCAGTCCCTGCTGGACAAGGAGGACGAGAAATGATTCTCGGCGTCCAGCAGGCGTTGAAAGTCGATGGGGTAGAGGTTTCTATGAGCCAGCTTTGCCGCTGGTTTGATGTGCCCAGGCGAACGGTGTACTACAGGCCGTGTAAAGCCCCGCCCTAGGTTCAGGAGCGGTTTGAGAAGCCGATCAAGGCCATGATTGAGCAAGACCCGTCGTTCGGATATCGAACCGTGGCGGGGCTGTTGAACTTCAACAAGAACACGGTGCAGCGTATCTTCCAGATTCGGGGCTGGCAGGTCAAGCATAGGGCGATTGGGTTTAGGCCCAGGGTTCAAGCCATGCCATCTGTGGCACAAGCCCCTGACGAGCGCTGGTCGACAGATTTGTGTCGAGTCTGGACGGGGCGGGACGGCTGGGCAAGTTTGGCCATCGTCATTGACTGCTACACACGCCAGATCTTTGACCCATCAATAGCCCGCTGCAAGCGGGCTATTTTGCTTTGGCGGGGAGCGGAGGGTGAGAACCCGGCTCTGGCTCTTCCCCATTAACGGGGGATGACGCCTTCACTAAACACGATTGATGATCCCGTTCCAACCGCAATGCGCCAATATGCGCATGCGGTCATTTTCAAAATTCCTGACCCCAAACGCTCGCTTTGAAAGCATCTCCATCTTGGTATGGAACCCCTCGGTGATCTCATTGGATTTTGACTACTCTTGTTGGGCACCCATCATGGACCCAATGACGCCCTTCAGTTCACAGTGGGGCTGCTTTTATCGCATCGGTCTAAAGAGATCAATACTGAGTTCAGGTTCGGGCCTGAAAAATCGGGGGGCGGTGTCAGGGTTTCAAACGGCAATTCTTGTCGATTGACCCAATGCGTCTTGAAGCCGAACCAGATGGCTCCCAAGGCATCCCAGGCGTTGCTGGACACGAACAGCACTTCTTCTGGAAGGACCGACATGGTTTTCTGAACCAGGGCGTAAGTTTGCGGCGCCGTCTTGAACAGGCGAATCGAGTCTACTGAGATGACGTGATCCAACACACCCGCCATGCCTGCGCTGTTGACGGCGCTGGCCAACATGTCGACGCTGCCATTGGAGAGAATGGCGGTGATCCTTCCTTGGGCTTTGATTTTTTCCAACACACCCAGGTTTTCAGGAAACGGGGCCAGGTGGGCGTATTGCGCCATCAAACGCTCCACCTGCCCAGATTGACGGTCCAGCTTCAGTCGATCCAGCGTGTACTCCAGCGACAGGCGAGTCAACTCCCAAAACGGTCGAAAGTATCGGCTTCCGGCGACTGGGTCTGGGTCTGACTGCGTGATCACGCGCGTGTATTCGATTTGTTTGTCGCGCCACCGCCATGCAATCTCGGCCCCTTTGCCCGGGAAAAGCACATCCGCCAGAGCCTGGATGGAATAGACATCAAACAAGGTGCCGTAGGCGTCAAACACCACCGCTTTGATCTTCATCTCATGAATCTCCATGTGGGTCCAACGACTCAAAGCCCCACCGCTTGTCCGTTCAACAGCAGCGTCACTTGGGGCGGCAAGGTCGTGCCCAAAGCCGCGTGCAAGTAACAGGTTCGCGCCGACATCTGCACCAAGCGTTCCATCACCTCATCGCTTTCCTCGGTGTGGACAAACACATGGGTGTCGAGGGGCTGGGCCACGGCCACCCCCGATGCGATCCGACAGGGGCTTAGTTGCACCAGGCGCAAGGCCCGGACCTTCATGTGATGGTGCTCGACATAGCGCAGCAACTGCGTCATGAAGCAAAAGGCGATGCCGGCAAAAGCATGCGCCAAGGCGCTGGGGGCCTGGTCACCCGTGGGGCGATCGTCACTGGTGATCGCGAAGGCCGATCCCCCCAGGCGGTTGGCCCAGGTCACGCTGCGTCCGAAGCCGTGGGCCGATTCACAGCGGCCATGGATCGGAATATCCACCCGGCCAGCGTCCCAGCCAGAAGGCGGTGTGGGGTTCTTGACCTCCACGGGCTGCGCTTTGCTGACGATGTCGTTCGGCCCATCGGCGGGGTTGAGTGGGGTGGGCGCTTGCGACCAGGCTTTGAACGGGTCATCGGCCGTGACTGGGCTGGGCGCCAAGTCACGCAGGGTCACCCGGCGGCCATTGGCATACAGGGCAAAGGTGTTGTGCAAAGGCGTGGTCCAAGCCGCCCACAGCGGTGATGCCGCCAACGCCTGTCGCACCAGCTGTTGCACCCGTTGTGCAGAGGCTGAACTTTGCAGCTGCACCTGCAGGCGTGGGGGGTACGCATGCCCGACACCGGTGCCTTTGAAAAAAGAACCCTCGAACCTGTAATCGTTTTCCAGTCCACAGGACAGGCCTTGCCACTCGATGCCTTGCCCATGGGCCAGTTGGGTGATTCGCTGCAACAGGTCGGCTTGCAGTGCAGCCGACATATAGCCCAGTGGGAAGGGGGCCAAGTCGGTGCCCTTGAGCGCGGGGCCCTCGTCACTGACCATGCGCCAACTGGACCCCTGCCCCCCCTCGGTCACCACCGCCTCTTTCTGATGCCCCCCCATGGCACGAGCCTGGGTGAGATACAGGTCGTGGGCGTCGTCACATCGCAGCGCATGGGGCCGGCTTGTACCGGCCTGGGTTTTGAAGCAAAGCGGATACCCACGACCATCGATGGTGTCGGTGCGGTGAATGCTGTCGGCCATGTTCAGGGTCCATTCAAAAAATCAAATCATGCCTGCATGAGCGTGGCTCAGATGTCGCCCGTGTACTCTCCGCGCGCAGGGTAGTCCTTCTGGATCGCAAAGTCGACCGCGGCCAAGAGATCGCTGAAGGAAGGGCGCGCAAACGGCATGGTTTGCGTCGACCCGTAATAGAGTGTTTGGTCCGGTTTGACCAAAAAAACCCCAGGCTCGCTGAACAAGGCCGGCTCTTCCACACCAATGGAGGTCTTGCCCTTGGACGTGCTGATGTACAAGCCCCAACGCCTGGCCATACCCAAGTCCAGGCCATA
>JBEBAJ010000285.1:0-3512 GCA_041158965.1 Pseudomonadota bacterium
GGCAACGCGGGGGCATAGGCGGACGCGGCGGCCCTGGGGAGACCCAGATCGAGCTGGATCGCCGAATGATCGGAGAAGCCATCCGACGCACCAAAAGCCGGCTGGAGGATGTGAAACGGCAGCGGCAGACCCAGCGCAAAAGACGCGATGGGGCAGGGCATTTTGGCATCTCCATTGTGGGTTACACCAATGCCGGCAAATCCACGTTGTTCAATGCCCTGGTCAAGGCGCGCGCCTATGCGGCCGACCAGCTGTTTGCCACCTTGGACACCACCACCCGCCAGCTTTACCTGGGCGATGCCCAGGGAAGAGGACGTTCGGTGTCCTTGTCGGACACGGTGGGTTTCATCCGTGATTTGCCGCACGGTTTGATCGATGCCTTTCAGGCCACTTTGCAAGAAGCCGCACAAGCCCAACTTCTGCTGCATGTGGTGGATGCTTCAAACCCCGATCACCCGGAACAAATTGAGCAGGTCATGCAGGTCTTGAACGAGATCGGTGCCGATCAGGTGCCCCAGCTGCTGGTGTTCAATAAATGCGATGCCCTGGGACCGGAACGACAGCCCATTTCAGCCCATGACCAATACCTGATGGGGCAAAAACCGATTGAGCGGGTTTTTGTCAGCGCCCGCACTGGAACCGGATTGCCCCTACTGAGACAGGCGTTGGCCGCAAGGGCATTGCCAGAGGGGACAGAAAATTGGGCACAATCAGCACATTAACGCCACACGCACCGACATGAGCACATTGACACGCCATTTACAAAGAGGCTACAGCCGACTCAGGGGGGTATTCAACCTCAACGACGGACGCTGGGGCCGTGGCGAGGGCGGCGGGTCTTCCGAGCCGCCTGAGCCGCCCCGCGAGCCCAAACCCCAACGCCCGTCCTCCGGACCGCCGGACCTGGACGAGCTTTGGCGTGACTTCAACCAGAAGCTGGGCCGTTTGCTGGGTCAGCGCGGTGGCCGCGGTGGCTCCGGGGCCCCGCCTGAGTCGGGTCCTCCGGGGTTCAAGGGCGCTGGACTGGGTGCGGGACTGGTGGCCGGGCTGGTTCTGGTGTTTTGGCTGGCCTCCGGGTTTTTCATCGTGCAAGAGGGCCAGCAGGCCGTCATCACCCAATTCGGCAAATACCACTCGACGGTGGGTGCCGGTTTTAACTGGCGCATGCCCTGGCCGGTACAACGCCATGAACTGGTGTTTGTGACCCAGATCAGGTCTTTGGACATCGGGCGTGACACGATCATTCAGGCCACCGGTCTGCGTGAGTCGGCCATGCTGACCGAGGATGAAAACATCCTGGAAATCAAATTCGCCGTGCAGTACCGACTGACCGATGCACGGGCCTATCTGTTTGAATCGAAAAACCCCATCGACGCAGTGGTTCAGGCAGCAGAGACCGCTGTGCGCGAGGTGGTGGGCAGCATGAAAATGGACGCCGCGCTGTCTGAGGATCGCGATCAGATCGGGCCCAGGGTGCGCCAGATCATGCAAACCATCCTGGATCGTTATCAGGTGGGCATCGAGGTGGTGGGCATCAACCTGCAACAAGGTGGCGTGCGTCCGCCCGAACAGGTGCAAGCCGCTTTTGACGATGTGCTCAAGGCCGGCCAGGAACGCGAGCGCGCCAAGAACGAGGCGCAAGCCTATGCCAACGATGTGATCCCGAGAGCCGCAGGCACCGCTTCACGCTTGCGTGAAGAAGCCGAGGGCTACAAGTCGCGCATCGTGGCTCAGGCCCAAGGTGACTCCCAACGCTTCAAAGCTGTGCTGACCGAGTACCAGAAGGCCCCGCAAGTCACCCGTGATCGCCTCTACATCGACACCATGCAGCAGATGTACAGCAGCGTGACCAAGGTGCTGGTGGAGAGCCGTCAGGGATCCAACCTGCTCTATTTGCCCTTGGACAAAATCATGCAAATGACCAACACCCCGGGGGCGACGGTGGGCGATATGCCCTTGGGCAGCGCCCCGGGCACGCCATCGGGCAATTTCTCCTCCCCCCCATCGACAGGCACGGACAGCCGGGCTCGAGGCGATGGCCGCCAACGTGACAGAGATGGCCGATGAACGGAGTGCATATGAATAAATTGGGTTTTTATCTGGCCTCTGTGCTGCTGGCCTTGTTGTTGCTGGCTTCGACGGTGTTTGTGGTTGACCAGCGCCAATTCGGTGTGGTGTATTCATTGGGACAGATCAGCCGCGTCATCACGGAGCCTGGCTTGCATTTCAAGGCGCCGCCCCCGTTCCAGAATGTGAACTACATCGACAAGCGCTTGCTGACCCTGGACAACGCCGACACCGAACCGATGCTGACTGCCGAGAAGCAGCGCATGGTGATCGATTGGTATGTGCGCTGGCGCATCTCTGACCCGTCTGACTACATTCGAAACGTCGGATTGGATGAGCGCGCGGGCGCTGTTCAGCTCAGCCGTGTGGTGCGCAACGCGTTTCAGGAAGAAATCAACAAGCGCACGGTCAAGGAACTGCTTGCGGTGAAACGCGAGACCCTGATGCAAGACGTGAAGATGGAAGTGCAGGCCAAAGTGAAGGGGGCCAAACCCTGGGGCATCGATGTGATCGATGTTCGCATCACACGGGCCGATTATGTGGACACCATCACGGAGTCGGTGTACAGGCGCATGGAGGCTGAGCGCAAACGGGTTGCCAATGAGTTGCGCTCCACCGGCGGGGCCGAGGGTGAGAAGATCCGGGCCGATGCCGATCGGCAACGCGAAGTCATTGTGGCCAACGCTTACCGCGATGCCCAGAAAATCAAGGGTGAAGGCGACGCCGAGGCCTCGCGCATTTACGCCGAGTCGTTTGGCAAGGACCCGCAGTTTGCCCAGTTTTATCGCAGCCTGGAGGCCTACAAAGCCACCTTCAACAAGAAGGGCGATCTGATGGTGGTCGATCCATCGGGTGAATTCTTCAAGAGCATGCGCGGTTCGGGCAGCAAATAAGCCGACCCGATCACATGGACACTGATGCCTTGTTTTGGGCGCTGGGCCTGGTCCTGGTGCTGGAGGGGATGTTGCCTTTTCTGGCTCCGTCGAGTTGGCGACGTCTCTTTACCGAGTTGTTGCGACACCACGATGGGCAAATCCGGTTTTTTGGCCTGATTTGCATCTTTTTGGGCCTGATTTTGCTGCTCACGTTCTCGAACTGAAGCCCTGCCCCCCGGCGGGCGGGTAAAATCAATCTCTTTGTCTTTTCCTTCACTCACCATGTCTGCTTGGGTTTTGCCCGATCATCTGGCCGATGTTTTGCCTGCTGAAGCCCGTCGCATCGAGGATTTGCGACGCCTCTGGCTGGATGCCGCACGCAGCTTTGGCTATGAACTGGTCATGCCGCCCATGCTGGAGCACCTTGAGTCTTTGCTCAGCGGCCCTGGCACGGGCCGACACCACCCCGCAGGTGGCCCGAATTGACGCCCATTTGCTCAATCGTCAGGGCCTGACCCGCCTGTGCTATTGCGGCCCCGTGCTGCACACGCGCCCCGAGGGCCCCTATGC
>JBEBAJ010000286.1:0-3374 GCA_041158965.1 Pseudomonadota bacterium
CCGCGCCTATGTGGCCAGCCTGATGGGCCGTGTGGTCGAGCCGGGCAAGTTTGCCAACTGGATCGCCCCCCCGGTCATGGGCATCAACCGCCAGCCTGTGGACTACGACTACATCCGCTTCAACTGAGCTTCAGCACCGATGAGCGACTGTTGCCCCGCCACGGGGCAACAGTCACGCATGGCTCAAATATGACAGAGAAAAACACGAGGAGACACTCCATGGATACTCAAGCCTCTTTGCTGAAACAGCATTTGATTGATCCAGAAATCTGCATACGCTGCAACACCTGTGAAGCCATCTGTCCGGTCGGCGCCATCACCCATGACTCGATGAATTATGTGGTCAAGGCCGATCTTTGCAATTTTTGCATGGACTGCATTTCGCCCTGCCCCACTGGTTCCATTGACAATTGGAGATGGGTGCCCAAGGCCAAGGCTTACAGCATTGAAGAACAGCTGAAGTGGCATGAGTTGCCGGCAGAGATCAGCCCTGAGGAATTGGCAGCAGCGGGTGCTTTGGCTGAAGAGCTCAATCCCACCGCCAATCCCTCAGTGGCTTCGGCGCCCTCGAGCTCATCGGTGGTTAGCACAGCCACAGCCTCAGGTTTCAGCCCGTCACAATACGGGGCCACCATTTCGCCTTGGTCAGCCGCACACCCCTATACCAACTTATACGGCCCCAAGGCGGCCGAGAAAAGCATCACCGCCACAGTCACGGGCAACTTGCGGGTGACCGAAGTGGGCAAAGAGTACGACACGCACCACATCGTGCTTGACTTTGGGGCCATGCCCTTCCCGGTGCTGGAAGGCCAGTCGATCGGCATCATCCCGCCCGGGACTGACGCCAACGGCAGGCCGCACCATGCCCGTCAGTACTCGATAGCCAGCCCTCGCAATGGCGAGCGACCCGGTCACAACAATCTTTCCTTGACCATCAAACGAGTGCTCCAGGACCACGACGGCCATCCAGTGCGAGGCGTGGGCTCAAATTACATGTGCGACCTCAAGGTGGGCGACCAAGTGCAGGTGATCGGGCCTTTTGGTGCCAGCTTCCTCATGCCCAACCACCCGAGAAGCCATATCGTCATGATTTGCACGGGGACTGGCTCAGCACCCATGCGCGCCATGACCGAATGGCGTCGGCGCTTGCGTCAATCAGGTCACTTTGAGGGTGGAAAGCTGATGCTGTTTTTTGGTGCCCGGACACAGGCTGAGTTGCCTTATTTTGGCCCGCTGAATCATCTGCCCAAGGACTTCATCGATATCGAATTGGCGTTCTCCAGAGAAGCGGGGCGACCCAAGCGGTATGTGCAAGACGCCATGCGAGACCGGGCCGCCGACCTGGCTGAGCTGATCAAAGACCCCAATACATATTTTTATGTGTGTGGCCTCAAAAGCATGGAAGAAGGCGTCACCATGGCGCTGCGAGACATCACCCAAAATGCCCGGATGGATTGGGATGCCGTCGGTTCAGCGCTGAAAAAAGAAGGACGATTGCACCTCGAAACCTACTGAAAGATATAAGCCACTTTCGAGTGGCTTTTTTTATTTGAAAAAACACCAGGGAAGCACTGCCAAACTCGCTGCATGCAAATTTGGCAGTGCTTCCCTGGCCCATGAGTTTTGAACATAATAGGGCCATTGAATTGAAAAGCTTACCCATGGCCAAACTCAGACACATCGCCTTGTCGGTCCCCGATCCGTGGGCATCGGCGCGTTTTTATCAAGAGGCCTTTGGCTTGGAAGTGGTGGGCGAGGCCCATTCATCCACTGCCGATGGCGTTTACCTCAGCGATGGCACCGTCAGCCTGACATTGCTGAAATACAAAACCGACGCGCCGGCTGGCCCGGTGGGCAAAGATTTTGTGGGTCTGCACCACATGGGATTCATTTGCGATGATCTGCAGGCCCAAAGCAGCCAGGTGGAAGCGGCGGGCGCACAATTGTTCATGGATGTGCCAGCCCAAGCCACCACCGAGTACTACGAGAAAAAATACCGTGACCCCGACGGCATTATTTTTGACATCACCCACTCGGGTTGGCGCGGGGCCAGGGCCTGATTCAAAACACCAGCCAAACCGGCTGGCCGCGTTGCCAGATCACCAAGGCGAAAGCGGCCACGCAGAGGCTAGGGCCAAAGGGGAAATGAGGCTCGGCCTGGGGTTCGAGCTTCAGGCGAACCAGGCCGTGCAACAAACCCAACACTGAGGCCAGCAAGATCAGGGCACCCAGGCTCTGCCAGCCCATCCAGGCGCCCAGGGCGGCCAGCAGTTTGAAGTCACCCTGCCCCATCCCCTCTTGTCCTTTGATCAGCCGAAAAATCTGAGCCACAGCCCACAACAATGTATAACCGGCCGCCGCCCCCCACAGGGCGCTTTGCAAATCGGTGGGCAAGTAACCCAAAGAAGCCGCTAAAAGGCCCGCCCAGCACAAGGGCAGGGTCAGGTCATCGGGCAAGTATTGGGTGCGGGCATCGATGACAGCCAAGGCAATCAGGGTGGCGCCCCAGGCCATCCAAGCCCATGCCGTGACGCCTGGGCCCCACAGCACCATGGCCAAGCCGAACCACACCGCGGTGAGCAACTCGACGGCCGGGTATTGCCACGAGATGGCCTGCCCACAGTCGCGACAGCGACCACGCAACACCACGAAACCCCACAAAGGAATGTTGTGGTACCAGCGAACAGGGGCCTGGCAGTGTGGGCAATGAGAGCCGGGCGTGAATAAATTGAGGGGGCGCGTCGCCTCGGACTGCGCTCCGGCGGGCGGGGCCCACCCCTGCTCACGCGCCAGCGCCAGAGATTGCGTCAACCACTCGCGCTCCAGCATGCGAGGGCATCGTTCAATGAGCACATTCAGGAAGCTTCCAACTGCCAGCCCCAACACAAGTGTGATGGCGAGTTCAAGCATGGTCGTCAGTTCATGGTGAAGGAACTCTGTCAACGCTGACCGAAACGAACCTGACCAAATATGGCGCCCGCTTCACGCGGCGTGCAGCGCCAATATGAGGGCGTGGCTTGCACCTGCCCGCCCAAAGCGGCTGCGGCTTCCCAACCCCAGCGGGGCTTGTAGAGGAATGAACGCGCCAGGGCCACCAGGTCGGCCTCACCCTGCTCAATCACGGCATTGGCCTGTGCCGGTTCGGTGATCAAACCGACCGCGATGGTGGGCAGGCCACAACGCTCACGCACCAGCTTGGCCAAATGCACCTGATAGCCCGGCCCGATAGGAATTTTTTGCTGGGGCGACACACCGGCGCTAGAGATGTGCACATAGTCGGCCCCGGCCTGTTTGAGCCGCACCGCCATGTCTGCGGTCTCTTCCGGGCTCCAACCGCCATCGACCCAGTCGGTGGCCGACAGGCGTATGCCCAG
>JBEBAJ010000287.1:0-3350 GCA_041158965.1 Pseudomonadota bacterium
ATTTCCGCGTAAATGAGGCTGGCTGAACATATCGCCGCCCGGCAGTCGGGGGGCAAACTGGCCACCCCGTGCAGGGCTTGCTCATACAAGCGATCGGCTTCTTCCAGCACCTCTGCCAGCACGCGCTGGATAGGCGGCACCAAGCGGGGTTGCGCCAACCAGGCGTCAATGTCCAGGCCCTGATCGCGCAGCCGCTGACGCGGCAGATACAGCCGGCCCATGCGCGCATCTTCGCCCACGTCACGGCTGATATTGGTCAATTGCATGGCCACACCCAGTTCACAGGCCCGCATCAGGGTGTCGTGATCGCGCGTGCCCATGATCCAGCACATCATGGCGCCCACGCTGCCCGCGACACGAGCTGCATAGTCGTGCAGATCGCGCAGGGTCTCGTAGTGTCGGCCTTGGGCATCCCACTCGAACCCCTCAATCAGCCATTCCAGCAGATGGCGTGGCAAGCCGGTCTGCTGCACCACCAGGCTCAGCGCCTGGTCTTCCACATAGGGTTCCGGTCGTGCGTCATATATCGCATCGAGCCGGCGTCGCAGCGTGATCAGCGGGTCAGAGCCTGGCCGGGCCTGGTCCACCAGGTCGTCGGCGACGCGGCAAAAGGCGTACAAGGCGATGGCTTGCGGTCGCACCCTTTGCGGCAACAGTCGGCTGGCCGCATAAAAAGTCTTCGAGCCGTCTTGCATCATGCGGATGCACTCTTCCAGATCGGCTGGCGGCAGGGTTTTGCTCACTTCATACATGGGGAACCACTTTCTCCAAAGCCTTGGCCGACATCAACACACCGGGGACACCGGCACCGGGGTGCGTGCCCGCACCCACCATATACAGGCCCGGCACATCCTCGCTGCGGTTGTGCGGCCTGAACCAGGCGCTTTGCAGCAGCAAGGGTTCCAAACCAAACCCCGCGCCCTTGAACGACCACAGCCGATCATGAAAATCTTGCGGTGTCATCATCAACGAGGTCCGTATTTCGCCACCCAAGCCCGGCAACACCGTTTGCGCCAATCGCTGCTCTATGGCCTGGCGCATGATCTCGGCCTGGCTGGCCCAATCGGTGCCACTGTCCAGATGGGACACCGGGGCCAGGGCATAAAAAGTGTCACAACCGGGTGGGGCCAGACTGGGGTCGGTGGCAGTGGGCCGATGCAAATACAGGCTGAAGTCATCGGGCAGCACATGGTGCTTGAAAATATCATCCAGCAGCCCCTTGTAGCGCGGCCCCAGCACCAGCATGTGGTGCGGGACTTCCGGGTATTGACGCCGGGTGCCGAAGTACCAGACCAGCAAGCCCATCGAATACCGACCCCGATCTATTCGGCCATTGCTCCAATGCGATCGATGTTCGGCCCCGACCAGATGTTTATAGGTCCAGGCCGTGTCGCCATTGCTCACCACGATGTCGGCACGCACCGACCGGCCATCGGCCAGTTCGATCCCGCAGGCGCGGCCCTGCTCAATCAGGATGCGCGTCACCGGGGCATTCATGTGCAGACCCACATCGCGCTCGCGCAACAACCGGGCCAGACCGGTCACGATGGCACCGGTGCCGCCCATGGCCGAATGCACCCCCCAGGTTCGCTCCAGCGCATTGATCAGCGCATAAGCGGCGGTCACTGAAAACGGGTTGCCACCGATCAGCAATGGGTGAAAACTCATCACCGTGCGCAAATGCTCGTTTTTGAAATGCCGCGCCACTTGCGCATAGATGCTGCGCCAGGCGCCCATGCGCATGAAGTCCGGGATGGCACTGATGAGGTCGCTGATGCGGTCAAAGGGCTTGTCGCCCATGCCCTCAAAACCCAGTTTTTTACACTTTTCGCACAACTTCAAAAAACGATCGTAGCCCGGTAAATCACCTGGTTCGAAACGCGCCACCTCGGCACGCATGTGCTCTGGGTCGGCGTTGTAGTCAAAGTGCGAGCCATCGTCAAAGCGGATGCGATAAAACGGGTCCATGGCCACCAATTGAACATCGTCTTCAAAGCGTCGCCCGCACAACTGCCACAGCTCTTGCAATAAAAAAGGCGCGGTGATGATGGTGGGCCCGGCGTCAAAGGTGTGTCCGTCCTGACGGAACACGCTGGCGCGACCGCCGGGGGCGTCCAGCTTGTCGTACACCTGCACGTCATAGCCCTTCACACTCAGGCGTATGGCCGCCGCCAGGCCGCCAAATCCGGCCCCGATCACCACAGCCACAGGGCGTTGTTTCACATGGATTCCGTTCACAGTTCGGCCGGCTTGGTGGGGGCCGGTGTGACCTCGCCCATCGCCCAACCCCACAATTTCTCCATCGACCATGGCAGCACCATCATCAGGTGCTCCAAAATCGCCAGACCCAGCAAAGAGGCCAGCAACAGCCAACTGGCGCTGATCGTCTCGGGCGCATGCCAGCCCGACCACAACAACCACACCCAAAAGCCACTGGCCAGGCTCACGCTGCCCAAATACCACAGGCCCGCTTTGGCACAGCGAAAGTAGCTGGCCAAATAAGCCAGATGCGGCGGCAGGTATTGCTCGCCATGCAAGGGTATGCCCACAAACAGATTCAGCTTGGCACTGACCCGCATGCACCACAGCAAGGCGAATGTGCACAGGGCGGTGTGGTTGGGTTGCCCCCATTGCATCCACGCCAGAATGCCGAAATTCACGATCAGGGCCAGCTCGTGCCACAAAATCACGGCGATCGATTCGCGCAGCCTTTGCCAGCCCCGTGCGCCGGGTGTCATCGCGACACGGCGCGGCCCACCCAGCCAGCCGGTCAGGAAGGCCAACTCATGCCAGCCCCACATCACGATGGTGCTGGCAAAACCAAGATACGCATGCGCCGAGTCAGACGCCGACATGCTGACCGAGACGCCCCAGAAGCTCAAACCCATCAGTATGCTGAACAGGGGCAGGCACCAACGCGCCAGCCACCCCCCTTGGCGATCCAGCCACATGATCGCACCCGTTCCCGACCACCAGCAAAAGATGGCAAAGACGGCTGCCCAGAGCGTTTCACTCACCATGTGGGACGCATCCTCGGTTGCTCCAGCAAGGGCTGGCGCTTCATCGGCATCAGGAACAGGCGGCCAAAGGTCCCCAGCGCTCGGGCTCCATGCCAGGCCTGGCCAAGCCAGCCCGACAGACCGCCGCGCGCTTTGGCAGCTTCAAATGCGTTCGAGATCTCGATCAGTCGATCCAGCCCACGCTTGAAGTCCGGATGCTCAATGTCCAGGGCTATCGGGAACACCTGTTGAGTGATCTCGTTGGTGATGCGAAACACCTCAAAGTCGTAACTGGTGGCCTCCAGCCCCATGGCCTGATGCAGGATCGGGCGGCGGTGATCCCGCACATAC
>JBEBAJ010000288.1:0-3342 GCA_041158965.1 Pseudomonadota bacterium
CCACCACCAGTTGATCCAGCGGCACATTCTGGGTTTGTCCCACCCACACCTTGGCTTGTTGCAGCACAGATTCCTGGGCTTTCACCATCGAGCTGGCCAGGGTCAGTCCCCACACCACGCCCAGGGCACACCCGGCCCGCCACCAGGCGGTGTTGGGATGGCGGCCATGGCGGCGGTCAGTGTGGATCGGGAGGCACAACATTTGCATTCTTCGGTGTTGAGGCTAGGGTGTTTGACAGTTTTTCGTCGTATGCCCAAGCCGCATGCAAATTCGATACCAACTTTGCAGACCCGATCCAAGGTGAGCCATGGCAATCCATATTGATTCAAATACGTTGTCAAAAACTGAATTTTTAACCCAAAAGAATTCAGATGATTTGGTTCGCCTACCGATATCTGATGCTGGTTCAAGCCTGAATTTCAGTCGCGTGCTGGGTGACGCCCGTTCGACAATTCGACTCAACTCGCTGCAATCTTTGCCGCCAGATTCCACGGTGGTCAAAAGTGGCGACACCTTGTCGGGCATCGTCAAACAGTTTTTGAACAGCCGCGGTGTGAACCCCTCCACGTCGGACATTCAACGCCTGGCCCAGGACGTGGCGCAGGCCAGTGGCATTCAAAACGCCAACCGTATTTATCCTGGGCAACGCATTGCCCTGGGGTCGCTGCATGCCTTGTTGCCGGGTGCTACGCCCAACTTGGCGGCGCTGGACAAGACCTTGCCGCAACAGTCCGCAGGCTTCAGTGCGACGGTCCCCACACCGGCCAACGGCGTGGAAACCAACTCCTTGGTGCCCAACACCCAATTGCAACTGCTGACCCGTATCGGCAATCAGGCGCATCCCGTCTTGCAAAAGACGCTGGACCGGGCCGTCGAAAAAGGGTTCATTCCGCCGAAAGAACGCCAGGCCGTGTATGACCGTATCTTGCAGATGGCCACGGAATACAAATTTTCGCCCGATGATTTTGCCCGCATGACCTTGATGGAAAGCGACGGCATGAACCCGAAGGCCAGCAACAGCCGCTGCCACGGCATCATCCAGTTTTGTGACGGACCAGACCGCGGAGCCGCCAGTGTGGGCTTTGGGCAAAACCCCAAAGCCATCATGAACAAGAGCGTGTTGCAGCAACTCGATCTGGTCGCCAAATATTTTGACGACACCGGCCTCAAAAACATGGGCCCGGCGGGACTCGATGATTTGTACCTGACGGTCTTGACGCCCGCTGCCCGGCAAGAAACTCGACAACAGGCCAACCTCAATATTCCCGGTAACCAGGCTGCGCAGCTCTATGTGAACCGTGATGTGCGTGCCGGTATCACGCGTCAATCGATTCTGCAGGGCTTGCATCAAAACGCCAACGAGCGTCTGGGGCTGGACACGCCGCCCACGGTGCAGCCGGTATCCGGTAACGCCACCCGGGTGCAGGCACTCAAGGTCAGTGCTTACACCAACGTCTCCGCTTCCGTGACCCGATAAGCGGCAAGCTTTCGCCGCTCCTGCCGCCGATGGGCAGTCGTTTGCCACTGGCAGGCCAGCGCGCAGGGTCATCCTGGCTCCAATGGCTCTCCATGGCCCTTTTTTGACAGGGCACGGTTTTTGCAAATATCGGTTCGAGGTCTTGTCACTTGAGGCCGAAGACCCGAAACATCGCGAGAACTCCTGGGGACGATGATGGACATATTGAACACTGCGTTTGGCATCCATGAGCAGGCTCTGAAAGTCAGAAGCCAGCGCATGGAGGTGCTCGCGCGCAACATCGCAAACGCCGACACCCCCAACTACAAAGCCCAGGACCTGGACTTCAAGGCCATGCTGAAAGAGGTCAAAAAGGACTACCTGACCGCCACCCACGACAAACATTTTGCTGCCGTGGCGGACGCGCCTGACAACGGCATGCGGTACCGGACCCCCTTCAACTCGTCGTTCGACGGCAATACCGTGGAGATCAGCGTCGAGCAGGCCCAGTTCGGTAAGGCCGCCGGCGACTACCAGGCCACCTTGCAGTTCCTGGAGAACCGCATCGGTGGCATTCGCAAGGCGCTGCGAGGAGAGTGAACATCATGAGAAGCCTGGACAGTGTTTTTGGAATTGCTGGCACCGCGCTGAATGCGCAGATGGTGCGCATGAACACCACCGCCTCCAACCTGGCCAACGCCACCACCGTGGCGGGCAGCGAAAAGGATGCGTTTCGCGCCAAGCGCCCGGTGTTCAAGGCCTTGCTCGAAGAAGAAATGACCCACGCGGGCGCCCCCTACCTGGGTGGCGTCAAGGTGGACATGGTGGCCGATGACCCGACCCCCATCCGCAGCCTGCATGACCCCGGCAACCCGATGGCGGACGCCAACGGTTATGTCTATCTCTCCAACGTGAATGAGATGCAGGAGATGGTGGAAATGATGTCGGCGTCGCGCTCCTACCAAAACAACGTGGAGGTGGTGAACACCGCCAAGCAACTGATGATGCGCACGCTTGACATCACCAAAGCCTAAGTGAACCAGGACACGCCATGACGACCACCACCACCTCTCAACCCGCACTGCCCAACGGCATCGTGCGCTTTGAAGATTACACCGCCAAGAAAAAATTGACCCCTCAGAGTACCGAGATGGGTCAAAACCAGTTTCTGACGCTGTTCACCACGCAGTTGAAAAACCAAAACCCGCTCGACCCGATGAAGAACGAAGCCTTCGTTGCACAGTTGGCGCAGTTCTCACAACTCGAAGCCACCACGGCCATGAAGAACAGCCTGGACAGCATGGTGTCGAGCATGAAGTCTGACCGCATGCTGGCGGGTTCGTCCTTGATTGGTCGCAAGGTGGCGGTGCCCGACGGACCGGCCACGCTGCTGAGCGGCCAGCCAGTGACAGGCTCAGTAGATTTGCCCACTGGCGCCGATGGCGTGAAATTCGAGGTCTACAACGACAAGGGCCAGCTGGTCCGCTCACAGATTCTGGGTGCTCAGACTGCAGGATCCATGAACCTCAGCTGGGACGGCCTGGACGACAACGGCCAGGCCATGGCCGATGGCAACTACCGATTCAAGGTCACCGCCAGCAGCAATGGCGTGACCAGCACCCCCACAGTCAACACCTTGAGCACGGTGCGCAGTGTCAGCAGCGCCGGCACGGCCGACGATGCCTGGTTGCTGGGTGTCGATGGCGGCAAGACCATCAGCCTCAGCGATGTCAAACGCATTGGCTATTGATTTTTCTCACTATTTTTCATCAGTTGTCTGATCATCTCGGAGCACACGCACCATGTCCTTTTTTACCGCACTGACAGGTCTTAACGCCGCCACCGCACAGCTGGCCGTGACCAGTAACAACATCGCCAACGCGGG
>JBEBAJ010000289.1:0-3340 GCA_041158965.1 Pseudomonadota bacterium
TCGATCTTGATGTCCTTGTTTTTCGCTTCAAACTTTTTGATGGCTTCGAACAGGGCATCGTCCTCGGCTTTATAAAAGCCTTTCACCCACCAGACCGTGAGTTTTCTTTGTTGTTGTGCTTGCGAGGGCAGGGCAGCGGCCAACAGGCCCGTGAGCACCAAAGCTGAAAGGCCCAGGGATTTCAATTTCATGCATCGTCTCCAAACATGGTTTTAATCGTTGACCCATTCGGGCGGGCCAGGACAGGCCTGACCACAGATTGGGTTGCATACAGTTTGGAGTCGAAAATAGGGCCATCGAATCAGGAGAAACCCTTGCCCCATTGAAATCGGCCCACCATCGCGACACTTGGATGCCGCAAGCGATGTGGAGTGGGGTTAATATACCGACCACTCTGGATGGAACCCACACATGAGCTCAACCCCTAAAAAGAAACCCTCCGATTTGCGCAGCCAACAGTGGTTTGGAAGACAAGACAGGGACGGCTTCGCTTACCGAAGCTGGGTCAAGGGCAAGGGTGTCCCGCACGACCAGTTTGATGGCCGCCCCGTGATCGGCATCTGCAATACTTTCAGCGAGCTCACACCCTGCAATTCCCATTTCCGTACCCTGGCCGAGCAGGTCAAGATCGGGGTTTATGAAGCCGGTGGTTTTCCGCTTGAATTTCCGGTCATGTCCCTGGGCGAAACTTTGTTGCGCCCCACCGCCATGTTGTATCGAAACCTGGCCAGCATGGATGTGGAGGAAAGCATCCGTGGCAATCCGATTGACGGGGTGGTCTTGCTCATGGGTTGCGACAAAACCACGCCTTCGCTGCTGATGGGGGCCTCCAGCGTCAACCTGCCCACCATCGGGGTGAGCGGTGGCCCCATGCTGAACGGCAAGTGGCGCGGCCAGGAACTGGGCTCGGGCACCGGGGTCTGGAGCATGAGCGAGCAGGTGCGTGCCGGTACATTGAAGTTGCAGGATTTTTTCGAGGCCGAGAGTTGCATGCATCGCAGCCATGGCCATTGCATGACCATGGGCACCGCCTCTACCATGGCCAGCATGGTGGAAGCCTTGGGCATAGGCCTGCCTGGGAACGCGGCTTTCCCGGCGGTGGACGGGCGGCGCAATGTGCTGGCCCGTGAAGCGGGGCGACGCATTGTGCAGATGGTGAAGGACGACATCAAGATTTCACAAATTTTGACCCGTCAGGCGTTTGAGAACGCGATCAAAACTTTGGCGGCCATCGGCGGCTCAACCAATGCCGTCATCCACCTGATTGCCATTGCCGGTCGACTCGGGGTGGAGCTGAAGCTGGAAGATTTTGACCGGCTGGGCTCTGAAATGCCTTGCCTGGTCAACCTGCAGCCGTCTGGCCAGTACCTGATGGAAGACTTTTGCTATGCCGGTGGTTTGCCGGTGGTGATGAAGGAAATTCTGGCGCATTTGCATGGGGATGCGGTGACTGCCAATGGCAAAACCGTGGCGCAAAACGTCTCTGAGGCCGTCAATCACAACCCGCAGGTGATTCAGCCCCTGGGCCAACCGTTCAAGGATAAAGCGGGCATTGCCGTCTTGCGCGGCAACCTGGCCCCGCGTGGGGCGGTCATCAAACCGAGCGCTGCCACCCCTGCGCTGATGACCCACACCGGCCGGGCCGTGGTGTTCGAGGACAGCGATGACTTTCACCGCCGCATCGATGATGAGTCGCTGGATGTGGACGAAAACTGTGTGCTGGTGCTGAAAAACTGTGGCCCCAAGGGCTACCCGGGCATGGCCGAGGTGGGCAATATGCCCCTTCCGCCCAAAATTCTGCGCAAGGGCATCACCGACATGGTGCGCATCAGTGATGCGCGCATGAGCGGCACGGCCTATGGCACCGTGGTGTTGCACACAGCCCCAGAGGCAGCCGCAGGCGGCCCCCTCGCATTGGTGCAAAACGGCGACCTGATCACACTGGACGTGGCCAAACGCAGCCTGCATTTGCATGTGGACGACGCAGAACTTGCGCGTCGCCAGGCCGCATGGCAGCCACCGCCGCCCGCCATGAGCAGTGGCTACTGGAAGCTATATATCGACCATGTGCTGCAGGCCGACGAGGGTGCTGACCTGGATTTCCTGCGTGGCATGCGCGGCTCCGCAGTGCCCAAAGACAACCACTGATCGTAGGAGACACACATGAGCAGCTCAAAACGGCTGTCTGGCAAGACGGCCATCGTGACGGCGGCCGGGCAGGGCATTGGACGCGCCACGGCGGAAGCCTTTGTGCGCGAAGGTGCACAGGTCATTGCATGCGACATCAACCCGGCGACCCTGGCCACTTTGGGGCAGGCGACAGGTTGTCAAACCGAGGTGCTCGATGTGCTGCAAGCGCAGGCCATCGCCGATTTGGGACGTCGTTACCCTGGCGTTGACATTCTCTTCAATGCGGCCGGGTTTGTGCACGCAGGCACCATCCTGGACAGCACCGAGGAAGAGTGGGACTTTGCCTTCAATCTGAATGTGCGATCGCAATACCGGCTCATCAAGGCGGTCTTGCCTGGCATGCTCACGCGGGGCGGGGGGTCGATCATCAATGTGGCGTCGGTGGTGGGCAGCCTCAAGGGCACCACCAATCGCTTTATTTATGGCGCATCCAAGGCCGCCATCATCGGCCTGACCAAATCGGTGGCGGCGGATTATGTGGGGCAGGGCGTGCGCTGCAATGCGATCTGCCCCGGCACCATCGAGTCGCCCTCTTTGCGTGAACGCATCGCCGCCCAAGCCCAGGCCACGGGCCAGACGGTGGCGCAAACCGAGGCATTTTTTGTGGCCCGCCAACCCATGGGGCGTTTGGGGCGCACCGACGAAATTGCCGCATTGGCGGTCTATTTGGCCAGCGATGAATCGGCTTTCACCACCGGCACCGCACAGGTGATCGATGGTGGTTGGTCGAACTGAGGCGGGTCGGGCGATGTCCAGCGTTTTTCTGTTGCACCCCGAAGACGATGTGGCGATTGCCAGGCAGCAATTGTTGTCTGGCACGAAGCTGCCTTCCGGCGCCACTTCGCGCGGCCTCATTCCACCCGGGCATAAGGTGGCTTTGCGCGAGCTGCCCGTGGGGCATGCGGTGCGACGATACAACCAGGTCATCGGTTATGCGACCCAGCCCATTGCGGCGGGCGAACATGTGCATGTGCACAACATCGGCTTGCGTGACGACAGCCTGAATGCCGACCGTGACTATGCCTTTTGTGCGGACTTGAAGCCTCTGCCAGCACCACGCGAAGCGATGTTTCAAGGCATCGTGCGTGCCGATGGCCGGGTTGCGACCCGCAATTACATTGCCGTCCTCTCGACGGTGAACTGCTCGGCC
>JBEBAJ010000290.1:0-6044 GCA_041158965.1 Pseudomonadota bacterium
ACAAATGGCGGCCAGGTGCGGCGGTTGTTGAGCCGCCACTTGCCATTGATTCATGCCGTAGTAAGAGATGCCATTGAGGCCCACTTTGCCGTTGGACCACGGCTGTACCCCGGACCATTCGATGCAATCGTACATGTCGCGGGTTTCCTGGGGGCTCCAAAGCGCCATATAGCCTGGTGAGGCCCCGGCACCGCGAGAATCGACGCGAACCACTGCGTAGCCGTGCGGCACCCATTTTTCGGGGTCGACCACTTCCCAGTTCTGGTATTTGTTGGTGGATCCTGCGGTCACATCGGGGTGCTTTTCAGCCATGATGTTCCAGGCTGTTTTATAGCCATCCTGAAACGCCAAGCCTTTGCCGTAGGGGCCGTGGCTCAGAATCACAGGGTAGTGACCCGATTTGACAGGGCGAAAGACATCGGCATACAGGGTGTGGCCGTCTCGAACCTGGATCGGGACGTTCCAATCGATGCGCATGCCATCGCGCACCTCTGACTTCTGAATATATGACATGGGAAGCTCCAAAAAAACATGGGGCGATGCGAGCCGTGCTGCAACGCTTATTGATCAACTGCTCCCTTATTTCAGTCCATTGTGTAAGAACACTCGGGCAGCGTGATTAGCATTTACCCTAGATACATGTCGCGGTGTTGCTTTAATAATTCATTGATCAACAACAAATGCCAATGCTCAGCTGGGCCTGGCATTCACCCTCAGGAGACCCACATGGATTACCGGGAAATCAGTGAAGTGCGCGACGGCATGCGCATCGATTGGGACATGCCCATCAAGATGGACGACGGCGTGGTGCTGCGATGCGACATCTTCCGCCCAACCACCGAAGGCAAGTACCCGGTCATTCTGACCATGGGTCCTTATGGCAAGTGGTTGCACTTTGGCGATTTGTACAGCGCCCAGTGGAAAACCATGTGCGAGACCCACCCCGAGGTGCCCACCGACTCGACCAACAAATACCAGGTTTGGGAAGTGGTCGACCCTGAAAAATGGGTACCCGACGGCTACGTGGTGGTTCGGGTTGACAGCCGGGGGGCGGGACGATCGCAGGGCGTGATCGATATCTGGTCGCAACGCGAGGCCAAAGACCTGGCCATCTGCGTCGACTGGGCCGGGGTGCAAGCTTGGTCCAACGGCAAAGTCGGCCTGAATGGCATTTCATACTTCGGCCAGAACCAGTGGCAATGCGCCGCCATGCAACCCAAACACCTGGCGGCCATGATTCCTTGGGAAGCTGCCGCCGATTTTTATCGCGATATGGCACACCACGGCGGCATTTTCAACCGGGGCTTTGTGCAAGACTGGTCCAAGTCGCAGGTGTACTCGGTGCAAAACGGGCGCGGCACCAGAGGCTTCAGAAGCCGTTTGACCGGCGACTGGGTGTCGGGGCCGGAAACCCTGACCGATGAGGAATTGGGGGCCAACCGGCGCGATTTTTATCAGGATTGCATCAGCCGAAAACTGGACACGGATGAATTCTGGCAATCACGGATGCCCGATTGGTCCAAAGTGAAAACCCCATTTCTCTCGGCCGCCAACTGGGGGGGCCAAGGCTTGCACCCGCGGGGAAATTTTGAAGCCTTCACGCAGTCAGCCGCATCGCAAAAATGGCTGGAAGTGCATGGCATCGAACACTGGACTCACTTCTACACCAACTATGGCCTGGCCTTGCAAAAGAAATTCATGGGCCACTTCCTCAAGGGCGAAAAGACCGGCTGGGATGAGATGCCCAAAGTCTTGCTGCAAGTGCGCCACCCTGGTGAGAAGTTTGTGGAACGCCACGAAAACGAATGGCCCTTGGCCCGCACCCAATGGACGCGGCAATATTTGAACCTCAATTCGCACACACTCGACGCGCAAGCCCCCGGCGGCGAAGCCTCGGTGACTTATGCCGGTTTGGGCGAGGGGGTGACGCTGATGACCGCACCGCTGTCGGCACCGACCGAAATCACCGGCCCCATCGCCGCCAAGTTGTGGGTGTCATCTTCCACTCGCGATGCCGATCTGTTCCTGATCGTGCGGGCCTTTGACCCCAATATGAAGGAAGTGGTGTTTCAAGGGGCCCTGGACCCCAACACCCCCATTGCACAAGGCTGGTTGCGGGTGTCACACCGCAAGCTTGACCCCAAACTCAGCCTGCCCCATCGGCCCTATCACACCCACGATGAAGAGCAAGCGATGACCCCGGGCACGGTCTACGAGGTGGATGTGGAGGTGTGGCCGACCTGTATCGTGTTGCCCAAGGGCTATCGTCTGGCGCTGACCATCCGGGGCAAAGACTATGTCTACCCGGGCGGCCCCAGCAAAGGCCTGGAAACCCTGGGCACCCAATGGCACGGCTGCGGCCCCTTCGTGCACAACGACCCGCGCGACCGCCCTGCTGATGTGTTCGGCGGCGATGTCACCCTGCACACAGGGCCCAACCGGCAAGCCTATCTGCTGCTGCCCATCATCCCTGAGAAGAAGTGATGGCAGGCACAACGGGCAAGAGCAGGTAAGACGCCTGCTCGGGCCCGCTGATGACGGTGGTGTGGTCGGCGAACACCGACGGGTCACGGTCTTGCGCCGCATGGTGCAAGATGCGCCCGGGGATGCCCTCAAACTCAAAGTCTTTGCCCATCAGGGTCAGGGCCAGTCGGTAACCGGCGGGGTAAACCATGCTGGTGGGCCAGATCTCCACATCCAGCGCCACCGGCACATCGGGCTGCAAAGGCCATGCCTCGTCATGGGTGTGCCAGGGTCGCCCCGGCAAGCTCAGGCGCTCGTCGGTTTTGCGGTGCGATGCCCGCAACCAGCCGCGCGACACCGGGGTGGGCTCATGGGCGCCATCGAACACCACTTCTTTGCCTTGCGGATCAAAAGCACGCAGCACAACAAACATATCCAGATCACGCCCCGAGGCAGACACCCAAACCCGAAGACTGAGGGGCCCCATGATCTCCAACTCGTGCGCCAAAGGTGGGGTAGAAAAAGTCAATCCAGGCCCCGAATGGGCGTAGCTGGCCTGGCCCGGCTCGGGCTGGTTTTCACTCAAGGTCAGTTCCCGGGGGTTCAAATACAGGCGCTCCCAGCGGGTTTGGGGCAATGGGAATTGGTCTGACCGGCGACGGCCCCGGGTGCCCTGGGGGGTGCGAACCAGCGCTTGTACCCTGGGCTCGGCATCCCAGCCGTTGTCCAGGCCTTTGAGGTAGTGGTCAAAGAAACGCTTTTGCAAGGCCACATACTCGGGCAGATAAAAACTTTCATAGTGCGTGCCCGTGTGCATGAACAGCCACTTGTCTTTCGATGCGACGCCCCGCCAGCCCTCGATGTTGCCGCGCACGGGCACCTCGATGCGCGACAGATCGGGGCTGCGGGCGCGGTGCCAGTCGTCGAGCCAAGGGTGACGCAAGAGTTCAGCGGGAAAGTCAGCCCGCATTTGAGCCAGCGTTTGCGCATCGAGGGCGGGGCCGGTGGTGCGCTCTGCGGTGTCGGCGTCGATGTGGGTGCTGTCGGCCTGTCCGTGCTGGTTGACCAGGACCTGCCTCGGCCACCAGGCCGACCAAAACCCGTGGCTGCAAATGCCCCCGTGGCGCGCCACATCGCGGTAAAAATCGCTGGCCCCCTCCCAGGGGCAAATGGCGGCCAGATGGCCAGGCCGCAGGGCGGCCACTTGCCATTGCTCGATGCCGTAATACGAGACCCCGATCAGGCCGACCTTGCCGTTGGACCACGGTTGCACGCCCGCCCATTCGATGGCGTCGCGGTAGTCCTCAATTTCGCGCGGCGAGAAAGGATCGAGGTAGCCGGGCGATTTGCCGGTGCCGCGAGAATCCACCTGGATCACCACATAGCCATCGGGTACCCAGCGCTCAGGGTCTACCGTTTCCCAGCGCAAAAAACGGCCTGTCGAGCCCTCTGAACACAAGCCCGGGTAGATGCGATTGAGCTTTTCCCATTGCGGCTTGAAGGCGTGCGAGAAATGCACATCTTTGCCGTATGAGCCGTGCGCCATGACCACCGGGTAAGCCCCTGGAGCGCGGGGACGAAAGACATTGGCCCGCAGGGTAAGCCCGTCAGAGGCCACAATGGCCACATCTTTTTCAAAAATCATGGGGCTTCAGGGCTTCAAACCCATGCGTGGCAACAGTCGTTGATACAGCTCGTACTCGGCCTTGAGTTTGGCGGCATAGTCTGCCGGGGTCACCTCGGGCGTGGGCTCGCCGCTTTGTACAGCGAATTTCTCGCGCGTTTCGGGTTTGCGCAAAACGGCTGTGATGTCGGCGTGCAATTTGCGCACCAACTCGGGGGGCAGGCCTGCCGGTGCCACGATGCCCATCAGGGCCTCGGCCTCGGCGGCGGGCAAGCCCTGCTCTGCCACGGTGGGTACATCGGGCAGGGCCACGTTGCGGGTCTTGCCGGTCACGGCCAGGACCTTGGCCCGTCCGCTGCGCAAGACCCCCGCCGTGGGCACAAACAGGGCCGCATAGTGCACCTCACCCGAGATCAGCGCAGTGTAGAGGTCTGACGCCCCCTTGAAGGGCACATGCACCACATCAACCCCGGCAGCGGCATTGAAGATCTCGGCCCCGAGGTGGGCCGCAGTGCCATTGCCCAAAGATCCAAAGTTGTATTTTTTAGGCTCGGCGCGCAAGGCGCTGACCCACTCAGACAGGTTTTTGGCCGGCACCGTGGGGGCAGCCACCAAAATAAAAGGCAAGGCGGTGAGTTGGGCGATGGGAGTGAAATCGGCCAGGGGACGATAGGGCGGGTTGGCCTGTAACAGTGGCGCCACGACGTGGGCGGTTGAGGCCACGCCCAGGGTATACCCGTCAGGGGCGGCGTTGGCCAACTCACGGGTGCCGATCAGGCCACCCGCACCCGGGCGATTTTCCACCACTGGTGCCTGACCTTTGTAGATTTCACCCAAACCTTGTGCCAAGGTGCGGGCAAAGAAGTCAGCCCCCGAGCCTGCCGGGGTGGTGACGATGATGCGGATGGGTTTGTTCGGAAAACCGGCGACCTGGGCCCAGGCCGGTCCAGTTGCCCAACAGGCCATGGCACAAAATGCAAGCAGCGCGCGTCTCATCTTTCACTCCTTGATATATTCTGATCGCCACATCGGCAGTGACTGCGGGGCAATCTACTGGAGGGGGCCAGCAAAGTCAATGCGATGAGCGACACGCATTTCTGATCAAGACCCCAATGGCTGCCCACCCAACCTTGCTGCTGACCGGTTTTGAACCTTTCGGGGGAGAGACGATCAACCCGTCTTGGGAGGTGGCACGTGCCATGGCGGGCGAAGTCATCGGGGCCTATCGCGTCGAATCGGTATGCCTGCCCTGCGTGTTTGCGCTGGCGCCGCAAGCCCTTCAATCTGCCTGGGAGCGACTGCAACCCGATGCGGTCATCTGTCTGGGACAGGCCGAAGGACGCGCTGAGGTCACCCCGGAGCGGGTGGCGATCAATTGCATTGACGCCCGCATCCCCGACAACGCCAATGCGCAACCCCGCGAATGCCCGGTGGTGCCGGGCGGTCCGACGGCATACTTCAGCGGCTTGCCACTGGCACAACTGGTGGCCCGTTTGCAGGCCAAGGACATTCCGACATCGATCTCGAACACGGCTGGCACCTTTGTGTGCAACCAGGTTTTTTATGAACTGCAACACCGCTGGGGTCAGCCAGGGCGACCCAGCGGCTTCGTGCACCTGCCCTGCCTGCCCGAACAAGCGGCACGCATGAGCATGACGCCCGCTTGCCCCTCGCTGCCTTTGGGCGTGCAAATACTGGCGGTGCGGGAAATCGTGGCCGAAATCTGAACGGGACCCTATGTGAAATAGGGCCATGCAGGGCAGATGCCAGACGCGATCTCTGATCAGGGCCCCCGCTTGGCGTGCATCGAGGGCAGGGTCAGGTCTTTCCAAAGGGTGATGAGGCGGCTGCCCGTGGTGACCGTGGCGCAACTGGCCACGGCAGACCACTCAGGCGCCCCTGCCCATACCAGTGCCACATAGCTGATGCCACCAGCGAGGGCACAAATGGCGTAAGG
>JBEBAJ010000291.1:0-3335 GCA_041158965.1 Pseudomonadota bacterium
CGTGTGGTGTGGGTGAATGAGTGGTTCAACCCCCCCAAGGAAACCGAAGCGGCGACCAGCCTGATCAATGGCGGTGCCGATGTCTTGTTCCAGAACACCGATTCGGCGGCAGTGCTCAAGACCGCACAGGAAAAGGGCAAGCGGGCTTTTGGCTGGGACTCCGACATGACCGCCTATGGCCCCAAGGCCCACCTGGCATCGGCCATCATCAACTGGACGCCTTACTATCTCAAGGCCACCAAAGAGGCGCTGGACGGGCAGTGGCAAGGGGGTGGGCACACCTGGTGGGGCGTGAAAGAGGGCGCGATAGACCTGGTGTCGGTGGCTGAGGATGTGCCTGCAGAGACCAAGGCGCGCATCGAACAGATCAAGGCGGGCCTGAAGGATGGCAGCTTTGCCGTGTGGAAGGGGCCGATCCTGGGGCAGGACGGCAAGCCGGTGCTGGACAAGGATGCGGTGGCTGACGATAAATTCCTCAGTGGCATCAACTTCTACATCAAGGGTGTCGAGGGCAAAGTGCCAGCCGGCAAATGACCTTTATGGCCACTTCTTGATGGCCTCTTGAATCGCCCGCCAAGGTCATCTTGGCGGGCTTTTTGTTGGCGCTCTAGGGAAGCTCTGCAAAACTCGCTGCGTTCAAGTTTTGCCCAAAATCGCGATGCCGTGCAAGGCGGATTTCGAAGCAGATATCCGAAGATATCTGCAAGAAGTCCAACGAAGCAGGGCGCCCGAGTTGGGGATGAAACGACGCATGGGGTTTTGCAAAGCTTGCCTAGGGCATGGGCGAATTGATTAGCGATTGGAATGGTATATCGATTGGGTTGACGAGTTGCCATCACCCCGACCGCACAGTACCCATGATCTTTACTGAACAGGGTTGACCGTCAGGGTAAGGGCATGTCTTTTTTAGGGGGCACCGCACGAGAGTTTCAGCGTATGTGAGTGCGGTCTTTCAAATGCACATCGTCAAGGCTGGAAATGCCTGTGTTAGGCTTGGTCTGTATTGTTTCCACCATAGATGAGTTCACCATGCAAGACGAACGCTGCTGCGGTTCAGGCACCTGCATCATCAATGCTGAAGGGTATTGTTGGTGCGGTCAAAAGTGGAACGGCCAGACCATGTGTTTTCCACAAAATTCATCGACGCAAGATCAGCCAGATGATCAGGCCACCGACAATCAACAGGGGCAGTCATAAATACCTGGATGGATCGGCTACTTGCTTATAAGTGGCGCATGGCGCAGGGCCACAACCCTCTGTTCAACGTTTGGATGCCTTGCGCCACAAAGGCCTGACCTTCAAGAACAGGACATAGCCCCATTCCATGACTTGGATAGCCCCGGGGATTCGGGCAAGCGAGGCCAGCCATCTCCATTTGGGCAAAACCGCCCATATCTGAACGAAGGCGCGCGCGCCAGATGCCAAGGCCCCGTCAGCTTGGCGCACATGCAATCGCGCCAAAGCATCCGAGCGGTTCAGGGCGGGGCCCAAGTCCTGATCTGAGCAAGCACTGGCGTCGACCCAGCAAACACGGTCACCACCGGGAGACTTTTGATAAATGTCGATCTCGGCGCGGCACAAAGGGCATCCGCCGTCGTAGTAGACGGTGGTGGCGTGATTGGGGGCGGGTTGCATGGTTAAACCCATTGGAACATTGGATCGATTCCCTTGGTTTCGTATAGGAATAAAGCAAAGAGTCAGAGCTTCGTTCTTGGCACAGCATTTGCATAAAAAACCAGAGAATCGCATTCCGGGCCATGGCCCACTGGGTCACTTTGAAAGGGCGACGTTGATCAAACCTTCAGAAAACCTTGAAATCCATACACCGCAGTGCGACACATGTCAGTACGTGATGCCCTCGGCCACATCGGCCACGGGTCTGCGGTGTGGGCTGAAATATTTTTCGAGTCCGATTTGGGTCAGGAAATTTCAGCGGATGCAGCACTTTCCCGAAATCCGGCCAGACACGGCTTGCGAGAGTTGGGTATTGCATGACTCGACAAATGCAACATCGGCTTAACTTGGTTTTTCACCCTCTCATATGGCCCGTGCGATGTTGCTGATCAGGTGAGAGGTGATGACTTTTCCATGTGGGCGTGAATGGCCCCAGGCGTGGTCAACCAGATTTGACCCTCGTCACGCGCCTGAGCGATGTGAGCAAGTGCGCGTCTCAAGTGCTTCAGACGGTATGGCTGCCCCACTATATAGGGGTGTAAAGCGATGCCCATCACCAAGGATTGTCGCTTGGACTGCTGCAACATTTCATCCATCTGGTCGATGATCATTTGTGCAAAATCCTTGGCGTCCAGCTGCCGTGCCATGATCATGGGGATGTCATTGAGCTCTTGTGGGTAAGGAATAGACCACAAGCCTTGTCCCCCACGGGTCATCATCCGTATGGGTTGGTCGTCGTGACACCAATTCAGTGTGTAGCCATAAGCAGTCTCAGCCAACAGGTCCGGCGTGAGCAGGCTCTCGGAGATCCAGGGAGAAAGCCAGCCTTGAACATCGACACGGCTTTGGGTTCGGATGATGTCGCGGCAACTTTTCAATAAGTGCGCTTCAGACTCTGCGCTCCAAGCACCTTGACGTTCGGCATTGGTGTGCCCATGCCCGACCAGCTCATCTCCTCGCTGGACATGTGCCTCAATCAACTGGGGGCAGTGGTCATACAGGGCCGTATTGATCAAGGCAGCCGTGGGTAAATTCAGTTCGTCAAACAAATCCAGACAACGCCAGGCACCCACGCGATTGCCGTATTCACGCCAGCTGTAATTGAGCACGTCGGGCTGAGGGCTGGGCGGGCCCAAATTGGCACCAAGCCCAGCACCAAAGGCAAAGTGCTCCAAATTGATCGCGATATACACCGCCAATTTGGCAGGATGAGGCCAATCCAGGGCCGGGCGTTGGTGTATGGCGCTGTAGGCGAATCGACCATGGTCAGGCAACAAGCCCATGAATTCTGGTTTTGATTGGGTCACTGAGGGCTTTCTTGAGGTTTGGGTTTTGGTGCACACCCGACGACTTGGTGGATGGCCATGTCACTTATTGGGGCAAAAGGGCACCAAGCGGTTGCGGCGCCTAAGCCGGGTTTGATTTGAGCAGCATCCATTCCCGCTAATAGAGCAATTCCCATTCCCAAGTGCTGGCATAAGCAGGTCGGGCATTTCAGCCCTGCCGCGAAGTGCACGGCCCGAATAGGGCTTTAGTGCAATTTGACCTTGGGATGGGTTTGCCTGGTGATCAGGCGGGCCAGCGTATTCAGGGTCGTTTTGACGGGGCCGTGAACCGCCAGTTCGTGTAATTTGTACAGCGACAAGTACATCAGTTTGGCA
>JBEBAJ010000292.1:0-3324 GCA_041158965.1 Pseudomonadota bacterium
CACCAGCACATCACCGGTGGCGCGCAGATCGCCGGCATAGCCCCGGCGGCGCAAGATGCGGGCTTGGCTGTAGGCGCGCCCGTCGGTGAATTTGGGGAAGTGCAACTCAATCAGTGGCGCCGAGTCCAAGGCCAAGGTTTGGGCGTCGACGGTGTTGCCCAGTCGCAAGGCCTGGGCGTCGTCATGGGGGGGTGAGAACAATTGCATGGTGTGGCTCATGGATTTAGGTCTCAACGTCGGTGCGGGCGGTGATGTGACGAACCTGATGCGCCGCCGCTTTGAACGGCTCGTGGCCGATACGGCGCAACGCGTCTATAAATGTTTCCTGCGCTTGGCGCTCTTGCACGTAGACGCTCAAAATCGCTTCGATGGCTTGCAGCACCTCGGCGGCTGCAAACGATGGACCGATCACTTTGCCCGCTTGTGCCGTACCGCTCAGTGTCGTGCCGTCGGATCCGCCCAGCGTGATCTGATACCACTCCTGGCCGTCTTTATCCACGCCAAGTATGCCGATGTGTCCGCTGTGGTGGTGACCGCAAGAGTTGATGCAACCGCTGATGTGCAAGTCGATGGGGCCGAGGTCGTCGAGCTCGTCAAGGTCTTGGTAGCGGGCGGTGATTTCAGCTGCCAAGGGCAGTGAGCGGGCATTGGCCAGGGCGCAATAGTCTCCGCCAGGGCAGGCGATGATGTCAGAGAGCAGCCCAATGTTCGGTTTGGCCAGTCCCAGGCGACGCGCTTCGCGCCAAAGTTCGGGCAACTGGTCACAGGGCACCCAGGGCAACAACAGGTTTTGCTCGTGGGTCACGCGGGCTTCACCGGCAGAAAAACGCTCGGCCAGCAGCGCCGCCGCATCAAGCTGGTCGGCGGTGGCATCGCCCGGGGCTTGTCCCACGCGCTTGAATGACAGGGTGACCGCACGCAGGTCAGGGTTGCGGTGTGCGCTCACGTTGCGCTGCAACCAGCGGGCAAATTCCACGTCGTCTTCAGCGGCGGCTCGCAATATGCGGGCCATTTTCTGATCGGCATCGCTGCGGTTACAAAACAGGGCCGGGGGGGCAAAGTGGGCGGCGACGCGTTGCAATTCGGCGTCGCTGACCAGGTGCTCGGCGCCGTTTTGCAACACGCGTTCGAACTCTTCCTCCACCTCCTGCGTAAAGCGCTCACCCTCGGCCTTGACCAAAATTTTGATGCGGGCCTTGTAGATGTTGTCGCGGCGACCCCAAAGGTTGTAGGTTCGCACCAGGGCTTCGAGGTAATTCAGAATTTGCCTGGCAGGCAAGAACTCGCGCAGCACGGTACCGATGATCGGTGTGCGGCCCATGCCACCACCTGCTTGCACCCTGAAGCCCAACTCGCCTCCATGATGGCGCGTCAGGCGCAGGCCGACATCATGCCAGCCTGTGGCGGCCCGGTCTTCAGTGGCGCCGGTGATGGCGATCTTGAATTTGCGCGGCAGGTAAGCAAATTCGGGGTGCAGGGTGCTCCACTGGCGCATGATTTCGGCCCAGGGGCGGGGGTCATCGATCTCGTCCGGGGCGATGCCCGCCAGCGCATCGCTGGTGATGTTGCGGATGCAGTTGCCGCTGGTCTGTATGCCGTGCATGTCCACCTCGGCCAGCAAATCCATGACGTCGGCGCTGCGTTCCAGCGGTATCCAGTTGAACTGGACATTTTGGCGGGTGGTGAAGTGCGCCACGCCATGCACCAGCCGGGGTGACGGACGAGACGGGTCTATGCGGTCCTGTTGGTCTTGTGCCGATTGCCACAGTGCAGGGTCGGGACGGTCAAATTCACGGGCGATGCGGGCCAGGGCGCGCAACTGGTCGCTGCGGATCTCGCCATAAGGCACGGCCACGCGCAACATCGGGGCGTAGCGTTGCACATACCAGCCATTTTGCAGCCGCAGGGGGCGAAATTCATCGCCCCCCAGCTCGCCACTGAGGTGGCGTTGCAATTGGTCGCGGTATTGTGCGGCGCGCTGTCGCACGGCGGATCGGTCAAAGTCGTTGTAGGCGTACATGGCTCGGCTTTTCTGAGACGATGCAATGTAACCTTTCTATATGCCAAAACAAACGATATTTTTGTTTGGCTTATATGCTTAAGAGGATATAAAGGGTTGGGGCTTATCGTGTCGTAGACCAGGCTCGACGCAACACCAGTGGCAGGGTATCGGGGGTTTGGGTCATCTGCGCCGCCAAATGCTCACCGCACAGTGTGGCCAGCGTCAGCCCGCGCGCGCCCAGACCAGCCAGCAACCAAAGGCCGGGTCCTTCCGGGTGCGCCAGTGGCCCAACCCAAGGCAGTCGGTCGCGCACGGTGGCCCTGACCCCGGCCCATGCGCTCCACTGCGACTGTGGTGAGAGGTGAGCGGCGCATTCAGGGGCCAAAGTCAGCCAGCGTTGGCCGTTCAGTGCCTGGTCGGCTTCCAGCAGGTCAGGTTCTTGGTGCTGGCGGTCAAAACTCGCACCTGCCATCCAGGTCTGCTGGCCTTGCCAAGGCACGCAGGGCAACAGACTGCCATCGCCGTTGCGGGGGCGGTCGGGCCAATCCTGGGGCAGGGCCGAAGGCACCTGGCCCATCGTGACCTGTCCGCGCACGGCCTGCATTGGCGGGTGTATGCCCAAGGGGGCCAACAGCGGCCCACTGGCCGGGCCCAGGGCGATGACCAGGTGTTGTATGCCCTGGGTGCGTCGACTGGTTTGGTCGGTGATCTGCCAACCCGCACCATGGCGAGCCAAGTTCGAGATGGTCGCCGTATTCACAATCTCTATGGCGGGGTGGTCCAGCAGATGACGCACCAGTCGGGCTGGCTTGAACCAGGCCGCATGGGGTTGATGCCAGCCTCCCGGCATGGTTTGCCACCAGTCTTGGCGCCAGGCTGCGAGGTCTGTCGGCGTGGGCCACCATCCCCGGCACAAGGCGCTGTCTTCAGGGGGCTGTCGACCCGCCCTGGGGCCCAGCTTCAATTCATCCAGGCCGCTGGGCATCCAGTCGACACCAGCCTGAAGGTGTTGCAGTCGCGCCAGGGTGTGGCGCAATCCCATGCGAGTCAAACGCGAAAGAGGGATGTCATCCCCGCTGGTGTGCACGGCACTCAGCCCAGCGGGCAAGCCCGATGCGCCAGCGGCAGGTCCTCTGGCATCCAACACCTTCACCGGAACGCCCCGTTCGGCCAGGGCCCGAGCGGTGCTGGCCCCGGCCAAGCCTGCGCCCAATACCCATACGGGGTTTTGCCCGTCGGGGACAGGGTGCGATTCGTGCTCGCTTGGGCCCTCAGGCCAGCGGGCTTGCAGGCACTCCCGCTTGGGGGGCAGGCCCGGTCTT
>JBEBAJ010000293.1:0-3309 GCA_041158965.1 Pseudomonadota bacterium
CGTTGGGCCCCCAACATCTGCTTTGAAGACCTCTTTGGCGAACAACTGGCGCGCTCATTGGCAGGCCCTGACAGCCCCCATGTATTGGTCAATTTCAGCAACATCGCCTGGTTTGGCGACACCGTCGCCCAAGCCCAGCACCTGAATATTTCGCGATTGCGCACACTCGAACTGCAACGCCCCATGGTGCGGGTTACCAACACCGGCACCACCGCAGTCATCGACCATCGGGCCGTGGTCCAAGACCTGGCACCGGTCTGGCAGCGCACCGTCCTCAAAACCCAGGTCAGCGCCCGCGAGGGCCCCCCCACCTTCTACGCCCGCTGGGTCGCCCCATGGGGCTTGTGGCCGCTGTGGGTGTTGGGCTTGGGCCTGCTGCTGGCAGCGGGGCGTAAAAAGGCATTTTGATGTATTTGTGAATGAGTTAATCAATAATTAGTGTTATATAATTCATCGGCCCATACAGAAAGACAGGCCATGAAAAAAACCAGACGCTGCGCCGCCCGTGCCCTGCTGGCGGCAGTTTTCATATTCGCCGGCCCGGCCCGGGCAGACGGTTTTTACATGGGCATGGGCTTTCCCGGCCTCATCAATCTGGGCTACTCCAGCCCCATCCAGCCGGGTTTGAATTGGCGCGCAGAGTACGGCACCGGCCTCAACATTCACGATGACCGCTCCACCTCACAGGGCTTGTGGGGCTCGTACGCCGTCAAGGCCGATCGCCTCAGCCTATTGGCCGACTGGTACCCCTTCAATGGGCAGTTCCGCCTGGTCGGAGGGCTCAACTACAACGACATCAAAGGCAGCCTGAACGCATCCGGCAGAAACGGTGTGCTGGTCAACGGCAAGCCGCAAGACCTCAGCAATCAAACCATCGAGATGCAAATCAAATACCAAACCTTCACACCCTATATGGGCTTGGGTTGGGGCAGCCACCAGAAACCCGAAAACCCCGGTCTGGGTTTTTACAGCGAATTGGGCCTCAGCCTGGGGCACTTCAACTTCGACGTCAACGCCCCCGGCTTAAAAGCCGCCGCCCCATACGGCAACACCACCCTCCAGACCGACCTGGAGGCCGAGTTCAGCAAAGTCCGTGACTCCACCAACAAGCTGAAGTTTTTGCCCAATATGGCGTTCGGCCTGGTTTACCGCTGGTGAACCACTTAAACCAGCAAGGCATTCACCCGCTTCACATACGCCGCCGGGTCTTCGGGCAAGCCGCCCTCGGCCAACAGCGCCTGATCAAACACAATGTGCGCCAGATCATGGAAGTGCGGGTTGGCGTCTGCCGCCAGCTTTTTCAGCAAGGCGTGCTCGGGGTTCACCTCCAAAATCGGCTTGCTCTGCGGCACCGGCTGGCCGGCTTGCTTCAGCATGCGGGCCAACTGCAAACTCATCCCTTGATCCTGGGCCACCAGACAGGCGGGTGAATCCACCAACCGCGAAGTGGCCCGCACATCCTCGGCCTTGTCCTTCAGCGCCTCCTTCAGCTTGGCCAGCACTGGCTTGAACGACTCAGCGGCCTCTTCGGCGGCCTTCTTCTCGGCCTCGTCTTGCAGCTTGCCCAAGTCAAACGCGCCCTTGGCCACGCTTTGCAACGGCGTGCCGTCAAACTCATTCAAAAAGCCCAGCGCCCACTCATCGACCCGGTCGGTCATCAGCAGCACCTCAATGCCCTTTTTGCGGAACACCTCCAGCTGCGGGCTGTTCTTGGCGGCGGCCAGATTGTCGGCGGTGATGTAATAAATTGCGTCCTGGCCTTCCTTCATGCGCGCTTTATAGTCTGCCAGCGACACACTCAGTGCATCGGTGGTGGTGCTGGCAAAGCGCAACAACCGGGCCAGCTTGTCGCGATTGGCAAAGTCTTCGCCCAGGCCCTCTTTGAGCACCGCGCCAAACTCGGCATAAAAGCGGCTGTACTTGCCTGCGTCTTTTTTGTCCTCCTCGCTGGCATCTTCGGCGGGCTGGTCGCGGCGCGCCAGATCTTCCAGCATGGCCAGCACGCGGCGCGTATTGCCCTCGCGGATGGCCTTCACATCGCGGCTTTCTTGCAGCAACTCGCGGCTCACATTCAGCGGCAAATCGGCCGAATCGACCACCCCTTTCACAAAACGCAGGTACACCGGCATCAGCGCTTCGGCGTCCTCCATGATGAACACCCGCTTCACATACAACTTGATGCCAGCGCGCTTCTCGCGGTTCCACAAATCAAACGGGGCCTTGGCCGGCAAGTACAGCAACTGCGTGTACTCGGTGCTGCCCTCAACCCGGTTGTGGCTGTGTGCCAGCGGGGCCTCAAAATCATGGCTGATCGCCTTGTAAAAATCGTCGTATTGCGCTTGGGTGATGTCTTTCCTGGGTCGCGACCACAGGGCATTGGCTTTGTTCACCGTCTCCCACTCATCGGTCAGCACCATCTCGCCGGGTTGGTCGTTCTCGCCCTCTCTCCACTCCTCTTTGCGCATCAAAATCGGCAGCGAAATGTGGTCTGAATATTTGGCGATGATCGACTTGATCTTCCACGTGCTCAGGTACTCGTCGGCATCCTCGCGCAAGTGCAAAATCACCCGCGTGCCACGAGCGGACAGCTCTATGTCCTCCACCGTGAACTCGCCCGTCCCGCCGCTGACCCAGCGCACCCCCTCATTCGCCTGCAGCCCCGCGCGGCGCGACTCCACTGTGATGCGGTCGGCCACGATATAGCCCGAATAAAAGCCCACCCCAAACTGCCCGATCAGCGCGCCCTGATCCTTGGCATTGCTCTTTTGCTCCGCGTCAAGACGGCTCATGAAATCGCGCGTCCCGCTCTTGGCAATCGTCCCCAAATGATCGATCGCCTCCTGGCGCGACATCCCTATCCCGTTGTCCGCGATGGTCAGCGTCCGCGCCTCTTTGTCAAAACTCACCCGAATCTCCAGATTCGGCGTGTCCTCCAACAAGGCGTTATTGTTCAGCGCCTCATAACGCAGCTTGTCGCAAGCGTCCGAGGCGTTAGACACCAACTCGCGCAAAAAAATCTCTTTGTTCGAATACAGCGAATGTGTGACCAGGTGCAACAGCTGCGCCACCTCGGCCTGAAATGCATGGGTTTGAGTGCTCATGTTTTGGCAAGAAAAATAACAAACACCCCCTTAAATGGGGCCGCCCACCCGCAATTCAAGCCCCCATTGAATGGGGGTCAGCCCCCTATGGGGGGTTGTTTTTTTGAGACAGGTGGGGTGTAGGGGGCTGGCCCAATGACTGCGGGGTTTAGCGTGCGTCCCTCACAAATGATGCAGGCGCTTGATCAGTCCCAAAGAAATGGGGGGC
>JBEBAJ010000294.1:0-3190 GCA_041158965.1 Pseudomonadota bacterium
AGGTGTTCCAGCAGCGTGAGGCCCCCAACGACCGTCGCCCCTTGGCCCAAAGCGCCATGGAAGGCCAGTTCAGCGCCTGATCGGCACTGCATTCAGGTTTTAAATAGCGCCCTTCGGGGCGCTTTTTTGGCTGCCCGCTATCTGGCTCTGAGCGGTGTTTTGGCGCAGCGAAAACCGATGTAAACCACCGAAAACCCCGCATCCTTGCTGGCCAGGTGGTCGGCGCGCATGGGCTCGGCACCGTACCACCAAGAACCCCCTCGCGTGCGTTTGGTCGCACTGGGGCCCATGGGTTCATCCACCCATTCCCAGGCGTTGGCCCCCATGTCCAGCAGGCCGTTCACACCCGCTGCCGTGCGACCGGCCAATGCCGGTCCCAGGCCACGCCACAACTTGGCCCCGTGGGCTTGCGAACGGTCAGGGCCGCAGTCGCTCAGGCACTGCGCCCCTTGCGGGCTGTTTCCCGTGGGGTAGGGGTAGGTCTGGCCGCGTTGAAAGGGCGTCGGCGGATTGGGGCGCATCTCGGTGTAAGCGGCCTTCACCCATTGCTCGTCGGTGGGCAACTGGCCACCCGCCCAGCGGCAAAAGGCCTGTGCCTCGGAGTAGTTCACATGCACGGCAGGCCACAAGTCATGGCTGTCTTTGCCGCCCAAAGGCGTGCGCCAAGTCCACCCGGCCTTGCGCGCCCATCCGGCCTCATACACATGGCCCCCGTCGTCGCGTTCGGCTTGGGTCACGGTGCCGGTGGCGGCGACAAATCGGGCAAACTGGCCCACGGTGGTTTCGGTGCGGGCCATCTCAAAACCCTCCAAAGCCACCCAGTCAATCTGGGCCGGGTTGCTTTGGGCCATGGCCCCCATGCCAGCGGTGGCCGCCATGATCGCCACCGGCTTCCATATCAGTTTGATCATTTCTGATGCACCTTTACCGCAATTTGTTGCACGGGCCAGCCTTTGCTGCGCACATGCGCGGCCAGGGCAGGCACCCACTGGCGTATTTTGGCGGCGGCCGCACTGTGTCGCACCAGCAGCGTCCATTGCCCGTTCTCCAGCGGCCCACTCTCCACCAGGGCCATCAGTGCCGGGGGCAGCACAGACTCCAGTTGCGCCAGGCAGGCTTGCGCTTCCCGCGCTTGTCGCACCAAGGGCCCCAGCACAGAAGAGCCCAGGGCGGCTTGGGCGGCACTGACCGTGCGGCCCCGCAAGCCAGCCCGGGCGCGCGGTACCGTGCTGTAGCCCAGGGCCCGCAACTCGCTCAGGCTGCGCTGGCGCGCCACTTCGCCCGCCGATTCAGGGCTAGAGTCTTGCGTAGGCGAGGGGGTCGGGCGTGGTTCCTGGGTCATGCCCCGAATTATGGGGGCGATGACAGGTAAAATCGGCGGTTTGATCCCAACCTTCGGGCACGCATGGCCTTCAAACTTTTGACTCAAATTTTTGGCAGTCGCAACGATCGACTGCTCAAACAGTATCGCAAGACGGTCGAGCGCATCAACGCCCTCGAGCCGGCCTTGGAGACCCTCAGCGACGAGGCCCTGCGCGCCAAGACCGCCGAGTTCCAGCAACGGGTGGCTCAGGGGGCCAGTCTCGATGATTTGCTCCCCGAGGCGTTTGCCGTGGTGCGTGAGGGCTCCAAACGCGTCATGAGAATGCGCCACTTCGATGTCCAGCTCATCGGTGGCATTGCCCTGCACCAAGGCAAGATCGCCGAAATGCGCACCGGCGAAGGCAAAACCCTCACCGCCACTTTGGCGGTTTATCTCAATGCCCTCAATGGGGCCGGTGTCCATGTGGTCACCGTCAACGACTACCTCGCCCAGCGCGATGCCCAGTGGATGGGCCGCCTCTACAACTTTCTGGGCTTGTCGGTGGGCATCAACCTGCCGCAAATGTCCCGCGAAGACAAACAGGCCGCCTATCGCAGCGACATCACTTACGGCACCAACAACGAATACGGCTTTGACTACCTGCGCGACAACATGGTCTACGACCCGGCCGATCGGGTGCAGCGTCAGCTGGCCTATGCCATTGTGGACGAGGTCGACTCCATCCTGATCGATGAGGCCCGCACCCCCTTGATCATCAGTGGACAGGCCGAAGACCACACCGCGATGTATGTGGCCATCAACCAGATCGTGCCGCACCTCAAGCGCCAGGAAGGCGAGGCCGACCCGCGCACCGGCGAGGGCGTCATCACGCCCGGAGACTTCACGGTCGATGAAAAATCGCACCAGGTCTACCTCACCGAGCAGGGCCACGAAAACGCCGAGCGCTTGCTGGCTCAGGCGGGTCTGTTGCCCGATGGGGCCTCCTTGTACGACCCCTCGCACATCACCCTGATGCATCACCTGTATGCCTCGCTCAGGGCACGCCACCTCTACCACCGCGACCAGCACTATGTGGTGCAAAACAACGAGGTGGTCATCGTCGACGAATTCACGGGCCGCTTGATGGCCGGGCGTCGCTGGAGCGACGGCCTTCACCAGGCGGTCGAGGCCAAAGAGGGGGTACACATCCAGGCCGAAAACCAGACCATGGCCTCGATCACCTTCCAGAACTACTTCCGCCTCTATGGCAAGTTGTCGGGCATGACCGGCACGGCCGATACCGAGGCCTACGAATTCCAGGAAATCTACGGCCTGGAAACCGTGGTCATCCCGCCCAACCAGCCCAGCCGTCGGGTGGATGACAACGACCGAGTCTATAAAACCACCCAGGAAAAATACAAAGCCGCCATCGACGACATCCGCGATTGCCACCAGCGTGGCCAACCGGTGCTGGTGGGCACCAGCTCCATCGAAAACTCAGAGTTGATCTCTCAACTCCTCACCCAGGCTGGTTTGCCCCATCAGGTGCTCAATGCCAAGCAGCACGCGCGTGAAGCCGACATCATCGCCCAGGCGGGCGCACCCAAGGCCATCACCATCGCCACCAATATGGCCGGGCGTGGCACCGACATCGTGCTGGGCGGCAACGTCGAAAAAGCCATCGCGGCCCTTGAGGCCGATGAGTCCGTCTCGCCCCAAGACAAAGCCCAACGCATCGCCGACTGGCGGGCCCAATGGCAAAAAGACCACGACTTCGTGGTGGCTCAAGGGGGCTTGCGCATCATCGCCACCGAGCGCCACGAATCTCGCCGCATCGACAACCAGTTGCGTGGCCGCTCGGGCCGTCAGGGCGACCCCGGTTCTTCG
>JBEBAJ010000295.1:0-3165 GCA_041158965.1 Pseudomonadota bacterium
AATGGCAAAGACAAAAGAAAGATAGAAAGAGAACAACTGCCGGCGCTGCGCCCCATGATCATGTCCCATCGATCCTGGGGATGGGCCCAGATGATCCGGGCCAGAGCCACCACGGACAAGCTGATGGGGACCCACAGCAATGTTTGAAGATGCACGCGCCAGGCCAAGGCAGGCCGGCTCAAGTGCACCAGGGCCCGACACAGCACCAGGGCCGGCATGAACAGCACAGGCACACGCCAAGCCAGGGGCCAAGGCATGGAAGCGCCGCTGGCATGGGGTGCCAAGGGGAAAACGCAGGCAAACAGGGCGGCAGTTGCGGCCAGGCCGACCCACACCGGTGCCCAGGAAATTGCTGGTTGATGGCTCCAACCTTTGCCGGTTTGAGCCGCCAGGCGCTCGATCAACTCTTCGGTTTTCATTCGGTCATCCTCTTGTGGCCGTGCATCAGACGTTGGATGCCTCGATGGATGTTGACTTTGACCAAAGACTCGGACTGGCCCGTCATTTTCGATGCATCCCGCACACTCCACCCTTGCAGCTTCACCAAGCGGATGGCATCGCGCTGTCCGTGGGGCAGTTCATCGAGCATGCCCCACAAATCGGAGGCATCCTGGCCAGAAAATACAGCGTCATCTTCGAGTGCCAGCGTTGATTCATCAAGTTCCAGCACCTCAGGTTGCCTGGACAGGCGACGGAAATGATCGATCAGCTTGTAACGGGCCACTGCATGAACCCAGGCCGACACCGGATAAGCGGGATCGATGCGATGCCGTTGGTGATGCACGGCCATTAAAACCTCTTGGGTCAGGTCTTCCACATCCTCCCGATGCCGAGAGAGCCGTCTGGCGAAAAAACGCCGCAACAAAGGGGTCAGACCCAGCAAAAAATCGCGATAAGAGTCGGCGCACCCACCCATGGCGGCCAACCAGAGCCGCTTGAGACGATCTTCAACCTCGGAGCCAGTTGTGAGCGACATGATGAAACAGGAAAGAATGAACCCGGGGTTTCCTGAGCAGCCCACCGTTACGGCTGCCCAGATGAGCCCTTGAGGCAAGGGAAAGAAATATATAACTATTTTATACAAAAAAATTTAAATGCTTGTAACCTTTTTTGAAACAAAATCGAATTAGCTTGTAGAAGTTCTGCAAAACCCTCTGCGCGGCGCGCCGGTGGCTTCCTTGCGTTCAGCACCAACGCATGGGGCTTTGTAGCACTTTGACGGGCATCCATCAGGATGCAAATTTCATTTTTTACGGAGACATGCATGTCCTCATTCCAATCTTCCACTGCTCTGGCTTTGGCCACTGCCGCCCTCGCCGTGGCCTCTGGTGCGTTTGCCGCCACTCCCCCCAAGGGGGCCTCGGGGGCGGCTGTCGCCGCTGACGACAAAGTTCACTGCTACAACATCAACAGTTGCAAAGGCACAGCCGAGTGCAAGACCACGGCCAATGAATGCAAAGGGCAAAACGCGTGCAAAGGCCAAGGCTTCAAGGCCGAGACGGCCAAGTCTTGCCTGGGCAAAGGCGGCGTGATCGGCGACATCAAGTCCTGATTCCACCGCATCGCTTTGGCAGATCTGACTTTGCGCAACCCGGGTTTTGGCCTGGGTTTGCGCCCCACTCATTACCCCGACTTTCTAGACCAACGACAAGGGCTCGATTGGCTGGAGATCATTTCGGACAATTTTTTGGTGTCTGGCGGCAAGCCCTTGGCTTTGCTTGATCGATTGCGCGCCGAATATCCCATGGCCATGCATGGCGTGGCCATGTCACTCGCCTCGGTGGATGGCCCTGACCATGATTACCTTCTTCGCCTCAAAGCACTGGCCCAACGCATTGAGCCGGCATGGATTTCTGATCATCTGTGCTGGACAGGCTGGCGCTCAAACCGGCTGCATGATTTGAACCCCATGCCCTACACAGAGGAGAGCGCTCGGCGCGTGATTGGATCGATTTCAAGGGTGCAGGATGTACTGGGGTGCCGCTTGGTGGTTGAGAATGTATCGAGCTATGTCGAGTTCGCAGACAACGCTTGCAGTGAGTGGCAATTTCTGAGCCATGTCGCCAATGAGGCCGATTGTCTTTTATTGCTGGATGTCAACAATGTGTATGTCAGTTCAGTCAACCACGGTTTTGACCCCATGGCATATCTCAGGGCCATGCCGGCACACCGCATCCAGCAAATCCATCTGGCTGGACATGTGCGACACCCGGATGTGATCATCGACACGCACGACCACCCCGTCTGTGCAGAGGTCTGGGAACTCTATGCCCAGGCCTGTGCCCTTTGGGGCCCCGTGGCGACCATGATTGAGCGCGACGACCATATTCCGCCGTTGGCTGATTTATTGGCCGAATTACAAATCGCACGCGATCTGTGCAAAGCACATGCGCCAAAGGAAGAAAAGAGGCCAGCCGGGGTGATCACCCCCATGATTTTCAGCAACCGCACCCCTTCAGACCCAAGTTGGCCCAACCAGATCCAGCAGGAATGGGTGCAGGCCATTCTCACTGAGCCGCAAGACACTGCGGCACCTATTTTGCGTCGATTCAAGGCAGGCCACCATTTCGATGTGTACCGACAGGCTTACCCTTCGCGGCTGTCTGAGGCGCTGGCCCAGGCTTACCCGAAGACCTTGCTCTACATGGGCAGTGAGGTGTTCGATGTGAACGCCAGAAGTCACGCGCTGGCGCGGCCTCCTGAGGTGATGAGTCTGAACGACTATGGCGTGTCTTTCGCCATGCATCTGGCGCAGACTTATCCGGATCATCCGGAATTGGCTGAACTGGCCACCCTGGAATGGCATTTGCATGCGGTGTATGCGGCTGCCAATGCCATGCCTCTGCGCCAATCTGACCTGGCCCAAGACGCGACTTTGTCATGGTTGCAACATCCATGGCCCATGCAAGGCCATGCCCGACTCATGACGGTGACTCGCTCGGTGCCACAAATTTGGAATGCCATCCACCGCGACGAGGATGTCCCCCCAGTGAAAGAGCTGGGGCAGGCGACCGATTTGCTCATTTGGCGCAAAGGAGAACAACCCCACTTTGTGAGCCTGGGTGGATTGGAAGCTGTATTGATCAGGCACATGTGCGCAGGTCACAGCATCGCTGACGCCTGTGAATGGGCCGATGAGGCGTTGGCCCTCGAAGAACCCGAGTT
>JBEBAJ010000296.1:0-3125 GCA_041158965.1 Pseudomonadota bacterium
TTGCACCGCAAGGCACCCACGGGCCAGCCTTCCACTCAGGGGTTGCCTGATCACCGGAATGAACCATGATTGAGACCACATCATGGCGTGGATGGTAGTGGCAAAAACAATGTCCGATTTTTTGTAAAGTTATTTAAACTTTAAATTTTTACGGCCATTGGATGAATATCAATAGGCGACCACTGCGCCATCGCTGCGCGGATCCCAGCCCCCCTTGAGGATGCCATTGGGCTCTCGCACAATACAGCCGGCATGCCCCACGGTTTCGTCAAGCGCACCTATCACTTCAACATCGTGGCCGCGTCGGCGCAAACCTTCAATGACTTCTGGATCAAATCGGCTTTCCAGCTTGAGGGTGTCGCTGGTCTGCCCCCAGGTGCGGCCCAGCAGCCAACGCGGGCGGCTGATGGCTTCTTGGGGGTCTAGCCCATAGTGAACCACTCGACTGAAAATCGCTGCCTGAGTTTGCGGCTGGCCATCGCCGCCCATCGTGCCGTAAACCATGGTTCGCCCCGAATCCAGCACAGCCAGCGCAGGGTTAAGGGTGTGAAAGGGTTTGCGGTGGGGCTCCAGCGTGTTGAGCGCAGCAGGAGACAGCGAGAAGCTGCACCCCCGGTTTTGCCAATTGACGCCGGAGGCGGGCAATACGATGCCCGAGCCGAACTCGTGATAAATGCTCTGGATAAAAGACACGCACAATCCAGTTCCGTCGATGACCCCCATCCAGATCGTGTCTGCGGGCGGGCGACCAGCCCCCCAGGGCAAGGCCCGCTGCAAATCGACTTGACGCGCCATCTCGTCCAAGGCCTGCGAGGTCAAAAACTCAGCAGGGTCACGTCGCATATAGGCCGGGTCGGTCAGGTGTTGGTCTCGAACTTTGAAAGCCTGCTTGGTGGCTTCCACGCACAAATGGACGTGATCCACACTGTCTACCGCGTGTTGCCCCAGACGAAGCCGGTCGAGCAAACCCAAAATGATGAGTGACATCAAACCTTGGGTGGGTGGGGTCATATTGTGTACCCTGCCCTGGCTGTGTTGCAGGGTGAGCGGATTGATCAGGCGCGCGCTGTGTCGCTGCAAATCAGACAAGCGCAACGGGCTGCCCAAACGCTCCAGATCACGGGCCATGCTGCGCGCCAAGTCGCCTTGATAAAAGTCTTTCGTACCGGCGCGGGCCACTTGAGCCAGCGTGGCGGCGAGTCGGGGTTGCAAAAAAACACTGCCAGTGGCGGGAGAAGCACCCTGAGATAAAAAAGTCTCGGCGAAACCGGGCTGGTCGCGCAACTCAGGCAGCTTGGCGGCAGTCAAGCGGTGCTGGCTGTGTGTGACAGGCACGCCCGTGCGGGCGTATGTGATGGCGTCGTCGAGCAAGCGGGTCAGGGGCATGCGCCCCCCCAGGCTGCGACGAGACAATTCGTGTGCAGCGCCCCAGCCAGAGATCGTACCCGCCACGGTGTTGGCGGCCACCGGCCCCCTGAATGGAATGGCCTGATGGATGCCCTGATCAGCATACCAGCGGCGAGAGGCCAGGCCGGCAGCGGCGCCACAGGCATCAATGCCGCCCATGGCGTGACCGGGCCGATGGATGACCCAAAACGAGTCACCACCGATGGAGTTCATGTGCGGGTATACCACCGCAATGGTTGCCGCTGCGGCGATCATGGCCTCCAGGGCGTTGCCGCCCTCACGCATCACAGAAACGGCCGATTCGGCAGCCAGAGAATGCGGTGCCACGGCCATGCCGCGACGGCCCCATTTGGGTTGCAAGTTCATACAGACTCTTTCAACAAAGATGGCTTCGAAAAGCCCCAATCATCCCGTCACTTTAACCGAGTTTTTCCAATGAGCCGCCTCAGCTCACCCCAATAAGGCATCGACCAATTCGGCAAAGCCGTTGCCCCGCTCTCTTGCGGTGACGTATCTCGGATAATGGTGCAGTTTGCCCCAATGCGGGGCGATATTGGCCACAGCAACGCTGTGGACGCAGTGGCGGAACATGATTTCATCGTTGGTCGAGTCGCCAATATAGACCCAACGGTCGATCTCATCGGCCAGTTCACGCCCCAGCCAAAGGCGCACCGCCCATTGCGCCCCGATCCATTTGTGGTGTTCGCCGATCCATCCGTTGATATGAATCGAGCTGACCGTGGCGGTCAATCCGTGCTGTCTCAAGATGGCACATACCCTTGCGATGTCAGCAGGCTCGAGACAGGCGTGCTCAGCATGGTCAATGGCAATATCGGTTTCACGGCCTGCACTGTCGGTGGCCAACCGGGCCTGCGGAATTTGTCGCAGCACATCGGTGGCGGCGGCTTGCAGTCGCAAAAAATTGGCCTGACGCTGCGGCAAGCTTTGCAACCAGGCCTTGGCCAAGTGCCCATTGGCGTCGCGACACAGTGCCACAGCGCCATTCTCGGCGACGATGCCCCGCAAAGGCCACGCCAGCGCGCCAGGTTCACTCCAGCCTGCAGGACGACCTGTCACCGCAATCACCTCCACACCAGCCATGCGTAAACGATCCATGCCCTGCAAAGCTTCGGGCATGGGTTGCCCATTCTCGGTCAATGTGTCGTCCAGATCGGTCAACACACCCACAATGCGCCGCCGCTGCGCCTGAGGCCAGTCTGTCAGAGGCTTGGCCGGATGAAACTTGAATTTGGCACTCATCCGGCCTCTTCAGATTCGGGGATCAAAGACATCTATGGCATCTGTGATGATGGCTTCGTGCCCCCAATCCCAAAGACGCTGTGCGTCGAGCGGATCGTTAACGGTATAACTCAGGCGCCATAGCCCCAAGCGTGCGGCCTCTTGTAATCGTTGCGGCGTCCAAAGCGTGTACTGACAGATCAAGGCCTGATGCCGGTGCCGGCCTATTTCATCCCATACATCGTCACGCCACTCTTTCAGCAACAAACCACGAGGCAAGTGCGGCGCTATTGCGGCTGCGGCCGCCAGAGACTGGGGCTGAAATGAAGTCAAAAAGGGCCAGATCTTGGCGTCCGCCCAAAGTTGGGCAGCCTCGCGGGCGACCTGGGCACCTGTTTCTTCAGCCTGGCCCGGGCTCGGTTTGATCTCAATATTCAGCATCAGCTCGCGAGACAAAAGCCAGCGTGCCACAGTCTGCA
>JBEBAJ010000297.1:0-3402 GCA_041158965.1 Pseudomonadota bacterium
GCACCAGCCGTGCGGGCTCATGGGTTGCAATTGGGTGTTGCGCTGAAAGGCTTTGAGCGCAGATTCGTGTTGGCCTTGGGCCACCAGGGTCAAGCCCAGCCCATACCAGGCGCGATCGATGGAGTCGTCGAGCCGCAGGGCCTGGGTGAAGCTGTGTTCGGCTTGGGCGTGGCGCTGCGCAGCTTGGTGGATGTAGCCCAGGTTGAACCAATCGCCGGCACGTGCCAGGCCGAGTTGGGTGAGCGTGCCGTAGTCGGACAGTGCGGCATCGGTTTGGCCCATCTGATGGCGCAAGAAGGCCCGGCTGGACAGGGCATGGGCGTCAGACGGGTCAAGCGTGAGCATGATGTCCAGGTTGTCCAAGGCGGCTTGCTGCAGGCCCAGGGCGAGCTGGAACCACAAGAGGGTTTTGCGCCAGGAAGAAGGCATGGCCATCATCGACACCCCTCCATGGCCACACCGATGCAATGCTCGATCTTGGCCAACGTGACGGACAAGTAAAGCACGCACAGCATGAAAAAGCCAACCCATGGCACGTGTTGCGGGGCGACCCGTTTGGGCGAGACCCATCGCGCCAGGCTGGTCCAGGGTTTGTTGAGTATTTGAAAGAGTTGATAAAACAGGTTGGTGTCGCGCTTTTGCCCCGCCAGTACGAACAACAGGCCTTGCCCGAGCATGGCGAGGAGCCCGATGTAGAAGACCAGTTGCAGGATGTTGAGCAGTTGAAACATGGACGGTTGGGGTCAATCGGTGAAAATTGACTTAACTCAAAATTTACAATTCGTTCACTTTGTGAACTGTCGCTTACCGATAACTGACTTTGTGGGTATTACTTTATGAGGTATCGGGATAACCCTTGTGGATTTTTTGGGTGATATTCATAAAAACCAACAAAAACCACAAAATGCCTAAAGGTCATTTAAAGCCATTAAAGTAAAAGGGATTTTTTTCTGCTATTGAACGTGAAAATGGGCGGGGATAGTGGGGCTGTGGCGGTCAGCCTGGGGCCCGGCAGGAGGTTTCAATTTCAGGGGCCGAGATCACTGAAGTTGTATTTTGACTTTGGTCAAAATAGACGGGTTTGTGTATCTGTTTTGTAAAGGTGTTTACAAACCCGTCAGCCTCGCAACAGTTTCAAGTCAGAGTAGGGTCAGAGTGCATCGGCAAACTGTCCTCCACTGCTTCAAACCTTGAGGCAGATTTTTTTGGAGACAACACCTATGGCAACAGAAGCCGCACGTCCGATGACCGCGGAAGAGAAGAAGGTGATCTTTGCATCTTCTCTGGGTACCGTGTTTGAGTGGTATGACTTTTACTTGTATGGATCGCTGGCCGCGATCATTGCAAAGCAGTTCTTCAGCGGTCTGGATGCCGGTTCGGCATTCATTTTTGCGCTGCTGGCTTTCGCCGCCGGTTTCATCGTGCGCCCGTTTGGCGCACTGGTGTTTGGCCGCTTGGGCGACATGATTGGTCGCAAGTACACCTTCCTGGTGACCATTTTGATCATGGGTTTGTCGACCTTTATCGTGGGCATTTTGCCCAACTACGCGAGCATCGGCGTGGCCGCACCGGTCATTCTGATCGCCTTGCGCCTGTTGCAGGGTTTGGCGCTGGGTGGTGAGTACGGTGGTGCCGCCACTTACGTGGCCGAGCACGCGCCGCATGGCCGCCGTGGTGCTTACACGGCCTGGATTCAGACGACGGCGACCCTGGGTTTGTTTTTGTCGTTGATGGTGATTCTGGGCACCCGTACCGCCATTGGCGAAGCCGCTTTTGCGGACTGGGGCTGGCGTGTGCCGTTCATTTTGTCCATCGCTTTGCTGGGCATTTCGGTGTACATCCGCTTGCAGATGAATGAGTCACCGGCGTTCCAGAAGATGAAGTCGGAAGGCAAGACATCGAAGGCACCTTTGTCGGAGTCTTTCGGTCAATGGAAAAACCTGAAGATCGTGATTTTGGCGCTGGTGGGCTTGACCGCCGGTCAGGCGGTGGTGTGGTATTCAGGCCAGTTCTATGCCCTGTTCTTCCTGACGCAGTCGCTGAAGGTGGATGGCGCGACGGCCAACATTCTGGTGGCTGTGTCACTGATCATCGGCACCCCTTTCTTCATCGTGTTTGGCACGCTGTCGGACAAGATAGGCCGCAAGCCCATCATCATGCTGGGTTGTTTGCTGGCTGTGCTGACTTACTTCCCGGTGTTTGAAGCCCTGACCAAGGCGGCCAACCCCGACTTGTACGCCGCCCAGCAAAAGAGCAAGGTGGTGGTGATGGCGGACCCGGCGGAGTGTTCGTTCCAGTTCAACCCGACGGGCACGGTGAAGTTCACCAGCTCGTGTGACATTGCCAAACAAAAACTGGCGGCGAATTCGGTGAGCTACACCAATGAAGCGACCCCGGGTCAATCGGCGGTCATCAAGATTGGCGATAACAGCATCAAGGTGGTGCCCGCAGCGGAAGACATTGCCGCCGCCCGTGAGGCCGCTGAGAAAGCCTTGGAAGAACTGAAGGCCGCCAGCCCTGTGAATGAGGCCGCCGTCAAGGCCGCTGAGACCAAGTTGGCGACGCTGAAGGACGATGGAAAGGTGAAAGACGCCATGTTGAGCGCGGCGCTGGCCAAAGAGCTGAAAGAGCACGGCTATCCGACCAAGGCCGACCCGGCCAAGTTGGATAAGGTGATGGTGTCGATCATCCTGATTTACCTGGTGATTTTGGTGACCATGGTGTATGGCCCGATTGCGGCCATGCTGGTGGAGATGTTCCCGACCCGCATTCGCTACACCTCGATGTCATTGCCCTACCACATCGGTAACGGCTGGTTTGGTGGTTTGCTGCCGACCACTTCGTTCGCCATCGTGGCGCAGACAGGCAATATGTACAACGGCTTGTGGTACCCGATCATCATCGCCGGCATGACTTTCGTCATTGGCATGCTGTTTGTGAAGGAAACCAAGGACGTGGACATCTACGCCAACGACTGATGTAAGCAAAGTGCAGGCACTCGCCTGCTACATTGAAGCCCTCCCTCTGCGGAGGGCTTTTTTTTGACTGGATGTCGACTGGAGAACCCCAATGATCAAGATTCTGATTGGTTTTATTGTGTTTGCGGCTTTGGCCCTAAAAACACGGTGCCGAAGCAGTGCACAGTGAGCCGGCCAAGCCCGCCCAAGCCCCTGCGGCAGCGGCCGCGCCTGCTGCACCAGCGGCTGAGCCCGCCAAGCCTGCCGAGGGCAAGTGAGCCGCCACAGGGCTGTGCCCGCCTGCGGGTGACGCTGGCACGGCGCAGGTGTGGCAGGGCTGGCCTGGCGGGATTAACGCTTTGGATGACCAAAGCCACGGTCAAGTGCCGTGGCTTTTTTTCATCCCTACAATGTTTGCCCTAACTCGAAAGAACCCACCATGGCC
>JBEBAJ010000298.1:0-3104 GCA_041158965.1 Pseudomonadota bacterium
CAGTCATCTGGAAGAGCGTCGGCGCATGCAACTGACCCTGTTGACCCAGCGCCATCAGGCCTCCCCGCGCGAAACCTGGGCGCAAGATGTGGCCCAGGTCTTGGCAGAACCGCACGCCGAAGACAGCGCACGGCGCTTGCAGGCGGCCCTCAAGGTGTTTTTGCGCTGAAGTTGATGGGGGGGCGTCAGCCCGTCACCGGCAGGCGTTGCCAACCCCCGTTCGGGCCCGGGCGCCAGCGCAACACCTCGGCCCGGGCGGGCGGGCTGTCCAGACACCAATCACTCAGCACCGTGCGGCTCAAGCCCCCTCCCAAGTCATGGTCTGCGGGGCGGTGGGTGTGCCCGTGCACCATGCGCGTGGCCCCATGCGTCAACAATAGCCGCCGTGCCTCATCGGCATCGACATCGACATGGGCCAGCGACGGGTCGGCATGGGCGGCCATGCTTTGTTCGCGCATCTGTCTGGCCTGGGCTTGGCGTTGCGCCAGGGGTTGGTTTAAAAACGCCTCTTGCCATGCTTCGCTGCGCACCTGACGGCGAAAGGCCATATAGGCATGGTCTTGCAGGCACAAGCCATCGCCATGGCAGAGCAAGCAAACCTCATGCGGCAGCGTCAGTTGGCAATACTCGGCCAGCGCCGTGGCCCCGCTGGCTTGCACAAAGGCCGAACGGGTGAGGAAATCGCGATTGCCCGGCAACCAGTACAAACGCAGTCTCTGGCTGGCCTGCGCCATGGCTTGAATGCAGGCCCGCTCCAACTCGCTGCCAGGGTCTTGCAGCACGTCGTCACCCACCCAGACCTCAAACAGGTCACCCAACACGAACAACGCCTGGGCCGGGGTCTGAGCCAGGTAATGGATGAAGGCTCGGGCCGTGTGTGGCTCTGCGGCTTGCAGATGCAAGTCCGACACCCAGTCTATGCAAGCCCAATCCCGGCCATCGATGGCCGACACGAGGGGGCTTGCCTGGGGGCCAGCCATCGTCCTCAGAGGGCGACGGCTTTTTCGATCACCACCGCTTCCTTGGGCACGTCGTCATGAAACCCTTGGCGGCCAGTCTTCACGCCCCGGATCTGGTCGACGATCTCGGTGCCCGAGACGACCTTGCCAAACACGGCATAGCCCCAGCCCTGCATCGAGGGGGCGGTGTGATTCAGAAAAGCATTGTCGGCCACGTTGATGAAAAATTGCGCCGTGGCCGAATGCGGTGCCTGAGTGCGGGCCATGGCAATGGTGTAGGTGTCGTTGCGCAGGCCGTTATTGGCCTCGTTTTCGATGGGTTCGGCAGTCGGCTTTTGCTGCATTTGGGCGTCAAAGCCGCCCCCCTGGATCATGAAGCCGTCGATCACCCGATGAAAAATCGTGCCGTCATAGTGGCCCTTGGCCACGTAATCGAGAAAATTGGCGCTCGATTTGGGGGCCTTCTCGGCGTCGAGTTCGAGGGTGATCACACCGTAGCCGGTGATGTGCAATTCAACTTGGGGGTTACTCATGGTGTCAGGAGGGTTGCAGATTGAATGATGACCGGTGTGCGGGGCACATCGGAGCGGAAGGGGCCGCCTGCCCCGGTGGGGGTGGACTGGATGCGCTTGACCACATCCATGCCGGCGACCACCCGACCGAAGACAGTGTACCCAAAGGACTGAAAGCTGGGGTCGAGGAAGGCATTGTCTGCCACGTTGATGAAAAACTGCGAGGTGGCCGAGTGCGGGTCATTGGTTCTAGCCATCGCCACGGTGCCTACGGTGTTTCGGGGCCCGCCGCGCTCCAGCGCCTGACGCCCTTCATGGGCGATGGGGGCGCGGGTGGGGCGTTCACGGTATTGGGCATCGTAGCCGCCGCCCTGAATCATGAAGCCGTCAATCACCCGGTGAAACATCGTGCCGTCGTAATGCTTGTCACGCACATATTGCAAGAAATTGGCCACCGTCATCGGTGCCGCTTTGGCGTTCAGTTCCAGCACGATGTCGCCTTGGCTGGTTTGAACACGCACACGCGGCGCATCGGCGCTGGCCTGAGCGGCTGAGTGAGGGGGCGTTTGGGCCTGGGCCAGCGTCTGGCTCAAGCACAGGGTGAACAGGCCGAACAAGGCCCAGAGGCGTGAGAGGTTCATGGGTTTTCAGGGGGTGGTGGGGGGCAGGGGGGGAAGGGCGTTGATTTTTTGCGTCAGGGCTTGACGCGGGGCAGAGGCCCGGGCTGAGCGCTCGTACCAGCGGCGGGCTTGCAACAACAACACATCGGCCAGATTCTCCATGGCTTCGGCATAACCGGTGTTCATCCGCAGGGCTTGCTCGAAAGAGGCTTGTGCGGCATCGATGTCGCCGCGACGCAACCAAATCACCCCCAGGTTGTTGTGCGGCTCGGGCAACTCAGGGTGCTCTTGTATCAAGGCCTGATATTCGGCCATGGCCTGAGCCGTCTGCCCCAATTTGTCCAGCGACAGGGCGTGCCAAAAGCGCATTTGCGGATCGCGTGGGCGTTCAATCAGGGCGCGTTGCGAGAGAATAAAGACCTGCTCAAAGCGGGCTTGGCGCAGTTCGCGCTCTATGTCAGCGTGACGCACGCTTTGGGCCAGGCAGGCGCTGCCCATGGCCCAAAGACACAAGGGCCAAAGTCTCTTGGGGGCAACCCTGAGAGCGAAGTCACGGGGGGCAGTGCGCAGGTTCATGGATATACTACGCTTCATTGTAGTCCAGCCCCTACGGATGGGGTCTTTGGTTTGACCCCCCGCCAGAAAAACGCTGCTTCATGACGCTACGCATCTACAACACGCTGACGCGTGAGTTGGAATCTTTTTCGCCTTTGCAAGCGGGGCATGTGCGCATGTATGTCTGCGGCATGACCGTCTACGACCTCTGCCACCTCGGGCACGCCCGCTCGATGATCGCATTCGATGTGGTGCAGCGCTGGCTCAAGGCCACTGGCCACCAGGTGACCTATGTGCGCAACGTCACCGACATCGATGACAAGATCATTCAGCGCGCCCTCTCTAACGGTGAATCCATACGCGCTCTGACCACCCGCATGATCGAGGCCTTGCACCAGGACGCCGATGCGCTGGGCATTGAACGCCCCACCCATGAGCCGCGCGCCACTGACCATGTG
>JBEBAJ010000299.1:0-3083 GCA_041158965.1 Pseudomonadota bacterium
CCGCCGAGCGTGATGGCGGTGATGTACACCGACCAGAAATTGTGGATGAAATCGCTCATGTGATGTCCTCAGTCGTCTTTGAGCGGCAACTCGGCCGCCTCCTGAAATTGCTGGCTTTTGCGGCGATCCATCGCCCAGCCAATGATGCCCAGGAAGGCCAGAAAACTGACCAGCGTGACGGCGATGCGCAGGGTATTGATGTCCATGACGAGTTTGCCTTATTTCAATGCCAGGCCCAGGCCTTGCAAATAGGTGATCAGGGCTTCCATTTCGGTTTTGCCTTTCACTTCCTCACCGGCCTTGGCGATTTCTTCATGGCTGTAAGGCACGCCCACCACGCGCAGGGCATTCATGTGTGCGCCGATCTGCTTGTCATCGACGATGTTCTTTTCCAGCCAGGGGTAGGCAGGCATATTGGACTCAGGCACCAGATCACGCGGATTGTTCAGGTGGATGCGATGCCACTCGTCCGAGTAACGCCCGCCCACCCGGGCCAAATCAGGGCCGGTGCGCTTGCTGCCCCACTGAAAGGGATGGTCATAGACCGACTCACCGGCGACAGAATAGTGGCCATAGCGCAGGGTCTCTGCGCGCAAGGGGCGGATCATCTGAGAATGGCAGTTGTAACAACCCTCTCGCACATAAATGTCACGTCCTGCGAGCTGCAGCGCGGTGTAGGGCTTGACCCCTTCCAGCGGCTGTGTGGTGGACTTCTGGAAGAACAAGGGCACAATTTCAACCAAGCCACCAAACAACACCACCACAATGATCAGCACGATCATCAGCAAGTTGTTGGTTTCGATTTTTTCGTGGCTGAAGCCCGTCTGGTTAGGTGATGACATCATTGACTCCTTAGGCGTGGGCGGCAGCGGCGGGTATAGGGGCCGACACCGAGCGACCCGTGACCATGGTCATGATGGTGTTCCAAAACATCACCAACATGCCAAACAGATAGAGGGCACCTCCCAGAAAACGAACCACATAGTAGGGATAGGTGGCTTTCACACTCTCGACAAAGGTATATGTGAGTGTGCCATCTTCATTGACCGACCGCCACATGATGCCCTGCATCACACCAGCAATCCACATGGCGGCGATATACAGCACGATACCGATGGTGGCGGTCCAGAAATGCAATTCAATCGCCTTCACGCTGTACATCTTCTTTTGTCCAAACAGGCGCGGAATCAGGAAATAAATACAACCCATAGAGACCAAGCCCACCCAGCCCAGGGCACCCGAGTGCACATGCCCCACCGTCCAGTCGGTGTAATGCGACAGAGCGTTGACGGTCTTGATCGACATCATCGGCCCTTCAAAGGTGCTCATGCCGTAGAAGGACAGCGATACGATCATGAAGCGCAACACGGGGTCATCGCGCAATTTATGCCAAGCGCCAGACAGGGTCATGACGCCATTGATCATGCCGCCCCAGCTGGGCGCCAACAAAATAAGGGAGAACAGCATGCCTATCGACTGCGTCCAGTCTGGCAAGGCGGTGTAGTGCAAGTGGTGGGGACCCGCCCACATATAGGTGAAGATCAGGGCCCAAAAATGAACAATCGACAGTCGATACGAATACACCGGACGCTCGGCCTGCTTGGGCACGAAGTAATACATCATGCCCAGAAAGCCTGCGGTCAGGAAAAAGCCCACCGCATTATGGCCATACCACCACTGGATCATGGCGTCTTGAACACCGGCATAGGCTGAATATGACTTCATGAAGCCAGCCGGGATTTCTGCGCTGTTGACCAGATGCAAAACCGCCACGGTGAGAATGAAGGCCCCAAAGAACCAGTTGGCCACGTAGATGTGGCGCACCTTACGGGTCCCCACTGTGCCGAAAAAAACCACGGCGTAGGCCACCCAAACCAAGGTGATCAGGATGTCAATGGGCCATTCAAGCTCGGCATACTCCTTACCGGTGGTGTAGCCCAGCGGCAAACTGATGGCGGCCAGCAATATGACCAATTGCCAACCCCAAAAGGTAAAGCTGGCCAGCGCCGGGGCGAACAACTTGACTTGGCTGGTGCGCTGTACCGCGTAATAACTGCTGGCAAACAAGGCGCAGCCACCAAACGCAAAAATCACCGCATTGGTGTGCAAGGGGCGCAAACGGCCATAGCTCAGCCAGGGGATGCCGAAGTTGAGTTCGGGCCAAGCCAGTTGGGCGGCAATCAAAACCCCAACCAACATGCCCACCACGCCCCATACCACCGTCATGAAGGCAAATTGCCTCACCACGCCATCGGCATATACGGCTGGCTGTGTTGTTGTGCTCATAGGGAACCTTTCATCTAACCGTTTCAGTATGCTCAGACTCCATCGAGTCGGTTTTGATGCAAGTCAATCGTCATGCAAAATGCGCTCGCCTTCCTGCTCGATTGCTTCGAATTGACCCGAGTGAATGGCCCACCACAAGCCCACCAACACCCCTAAAACCAGTGCCACCGACAAGGGGACCAATACATACAAAATGTCCATTCAAACCTCCCTGGCCAAGGCTTCCCCTTCGACGGGGCGTGCCAATCGCAATGAATGGGCCATCACCCAAAGCGAGCTGACGGCCATGCCCAAACCAGCCAACCAGGCGGGCAAGCAGCCTAAGAACGCCAATGGCACACCAACTGCGTTGTAAAAAAGGGCCCAAGCCAGGTTCTGGGCCACCACCTTGGCCGTCAGCCGTGAGCGCCGCACCAGAGCGGGCAGAGCCAGCAAATGGGCCCCCATCATCACCAAGTCGGCACGTGCCTGCGCCAGCGGCACTGCCCCACCCAAAGCGATGGACACCTGGGCTGCAGCCAGCACGGGCCCATCGTTCAAACCATCACCCACCATCCATACCCGATGGCCCTGCTGTTGCAAAGCCTGCACTCTGTGCAGCTTGTCTTGCGGTGAACAAGCGCCCAGGGCCTGCGACGGACTGACGCCCACCCACTCGGCCACCCGCTGCACCGCATGCGGCCGATCGCCTGACATGATCCAGACATCCAGACCCAGTCCTCGCAATTGATGCAGTGCCAATGCCGCATCGGCACGCAAATCTTCCGCCAGGTCAAAGCTGGCCAGCCAACCGCGTT
>JBEBAJ010000300.1:0-3054 GCA_041158965.1 Pseudomonadota bacterium
TTTGCCGCCTGGCCGGCCTACCGCGTCTCCAACGGGCAGATGTGGAGCATGCAGTTGCGCCTGAACGATTGCTACCGTCAGCAGCGCTTTCCCTACCCCGGCTTTGCCAGCGATGCCACCATTGCGCTCAGCGTCTATCTGGGTGTCAACGCACAAGGGGCCGCTTCGGTCGCCCCCGCCATCAAGCGCTAAAGCACTCAGCGGAGTTCCATCATGACATTCAAACGCATTCATGCCGTGTCCATTTTGTCGGCGGTGGTCTTAGGGCTATCGGCTTGCGCCCAAGGCCCCTCGGTGGCCGAGCTCAACACCCTCACCGACCAGATCGTCAAGGCCTCCTTCCGTGACGAAAGCTTTGTCAAAGTCGAGCGCATCACCGCCACCGACGAAACCAACCGCCTGTGCAGCCAGGCCGACGTGGCGGGCAAACCGCTCGATGAAGCCACCGCCAAGCGCATTGAGCAGGCCAACTTCAGCGCCATTCAATGGCCTTCTGACGGCAAGTTTCTGGGTGACTGGAAGCGTGGCGAGGCTGTGGCCCAGAGTGGCCGTGGCCAGACCTGGACCGACAAACCCACAGACCTCAGCGGCGGCAATTGCTACAACTGCCACCAGATCAGCAAGGAAGAAATCTCCCACGGCACCATCGGCCCCAGCCTCTACCAATACGGCAAGATACGCGGTGTGACCGACCCCAACAGCGCGGCGGCCAAACCCATCGTCGAATACACCTGGGGCAAGATCTGGAACGCCAAGGCCTACAACGCCTGCTCCAACATGCCGCGTGCGGGCCATTCGGGCATCCTCACCGAAGCCCAGGTGCGCGACATCGTCGCCCTCTTGCTCGACCCCCAATCCCCGGTCAACAAGTGAACCTGCGCCCCCGTCCCCGCTTGGGGGGCAGGGGCAACCAGCCACCCCTGACACGCGCCTCAAACATCACCGCATAAGAAAGTAACGATATGGATCTGAGCAAACGCGAGTTCTTGCAGGTCATGGGCGCGGCCAGCGTGGCCGGCATGGCCTTGGGCCCACATGCCCACGCCGACCCGGCCAAAGCCGGCGAGGCCATGTACGAACTGCCCAAATTCGGCCAAGTGTCCTTCCTTCACATGACCGATTGCCACGCGCAATTGTTGCCCATCCATTTCCGCGAGCCCAGCATCAATATGGGGCTGGGCAGCATGAACGGCAAACTGCCGCATCTGGTGGGTGAGCACTTGCTCAAAGTCGCAGGATTGCGCCCCGGCACCCCGGCGGCCCATGCCCTGACCTATCTGGATTTCGAACAGGCCTCGCGGCGCTACGGCAAAGTAGGCGGTTTTGCCCATTTGGCCACCTTGGTCAAACAACTCAAAGCCAGCCGACCTGGCGCATTGTTGCTCGATGGCGGCGACACCTGGCAGGGCTCGGGGACCGCCTTGTGGACCAAGGGGCAAGACATGGTCGAGGCCTGCAAATTGCTGGGCGTTGATGTGATGACCGGCCACTGGGAGTTCACCCTGGGCATGGACCGGGTGAAAGAAATCATCGACAAAGACTTCGCCGGCAAAGTGGATTTTGTGGCCCAAAACGTCAAGACGACCGACTTCGGCGACCCGGTGTTCAAGCCCTATGTGATGCGCGAAATGAACGGCGTGTCCTGCGCCATCATTGGCCAGGCCTTCCCCTACACCCCCATCGCCAACCCCCGCTACATGGTCGCCGATTGGGAGTTTGGCATCCAGGACGACAACCTGCAAAAGATGGTGGACGAGGTGCGCGCCAAAGGCGCCCAAGTCGTGGTCGTGCTCAGCCACAACGGCATGGATGTCGACTTGAAAATGGCCAGCCGGGTCAGTGGCATTGATGCCATATTGGGTGGCCACACCCACGACGGCATGCCCGTGCCCACCTTGGTGAGCAACCGTGGCGGGCAGACCATCGTCACCAACGCGGGCTCCAACGGCAAGTTCCTGGGCGTGCTTGATTTTGAGGTCAAAGACGGCAAGGTCACCGACTTCCGCTACAAGCTGTTGCCCGTGTTCGCCCAATACTTGCGTGCCGACCCCACCATGGCCGAGCTGATCCGCAAGATCCGCGGCCCCTACGAGACCAAACTGCAAGAACGCCTGGCCATCACCGAAGGGCTGCTTTATCGGCGCGGCAACTTCAACGGCACCGGCGACCAATTGCTGGTCGACGCCCTGATGGACGTGCAAGGCGCAGAAATCGCCTTCTCGCCCGGCTTCCGCTGGGGCACCACCCTCTTGCCCGGTCAGGCCATCACCCGCGAATGGCTGCTCGACATGACGGCCACCACCTACTCCTATGCCACGGTCAGCTCGATGACCGGCGAGACCATCAAAACCATTTTGGAAGACGTCTGCGACAACCTCTTCAACCCCGACCCCTATTACCAGCAGGGGGGCGACATGGTGCGCGTCGGCGGCTTGCAGTTCAGTTGCGACCCCACCGCCTCCATGGGGCGGCGCATCAGCAATATGCGCCTCAAAGGCAAGCCCGTAGAGGCTGGCAAAACATACAAAGTGGCCGGCTGGGCACCCGTTGCCGAAGAGGCCAGCAAGCAAAACCTCCCCATGGTCTGGGATTTGGTCGAGAAATGGCTCAAGGCCCAGGGTGGCCGCGTCAAACCGCGCCAACTCAATGCCCCCACCATCACCGGCGGCCTGCCCAACCCCGGATACGCCCCATGACACGACACCCTCTCCCCGGGCATGCCGCAATACTGAAGGTGTGCGCCTGATGAAACGACGTCAGCTCCTGGGCTGGGGTCTGGGCGTGACCGGCGTGACCCTGTGGCCCGAGTTGCAAATCGTCGCCCAGCAGGCCCAGGACTTCATCCAGGGCCCGCCCATGCCCGACATCGACCCGGTGCAGGTCTCTCCCCACGTCTGGGTCATCCACGCTGCCGATGGCTTCCCCACCCCCGAGAACAAAGGCATGATGTCCAATGTCACCTTTGTCACCACCTCCAAAGGCGTGGTCATCCTCGACTCGGGCTCCTCCTTGCAAATCGGCGAGATGGCCATCCGCATGATCCGCCGCGTCACC
>JBEBAJ010000301.1:0-3053 GCA_041158965.1 Pseudomonadota bacterium
CCTTTATTTGGCCGCGGTCGGCCCCAGCATCCTGGTCGTCTTGTTGTTTCTGGGCGTCATCTTCTGGTACAGCCACACCCTGGGTTTATCGGGCGCTTCGGCCCCTGTTCCCTGGGCCTTGAAGTGGGCCAGCCTGGCTGACCTGCTGCCCATGACGGCCCTCATCGGCCTGGTGCTGGGCACCATTTATGCCGGTTGGGCCACCCCGACCGAATCGGCCGCTTTGGGGGTGGCCGGGGCCCTGGTGCTGGCCTTGGTAGACCGCAAGCTCAACTGGCGCATGCTCTCAGAGTCCATGCACGCCACCGCCCGCACCACCTCGATGATTGCCTTGATCTTGCTGGGGGCCTACTTTCTCAATTTCATCTTGTCTTCCCTAGGCGTGCCGCAGATGTTGGCCAAATTCTTGACTGGCTTGCCCATCCCGGGCTGGGCGATCATGTTGGTCATCATTGGTTTCTACTTGGCCCTGGGCACTTTCATGGAGGGGATGTCGATGGTGATCACCACCATTCCCTTGCTGTTCCCGGTGGTCAAGGCTTTGGGTTACGACCCGATCTGGTTCGGCGTGATCATCACGATGTTGGTTGAAATCGCCATGATTTCGCCGCCTGACGGCACTGTGTTGTATGTGCTGCAAGGCATGCGGCGCCAGCCCGGTCCGATCACCGATGTATTTTTGGGGGTGATGCCTTTTTTGCTGGTCTATATGCTGGCCATCTTCCTGCTGATGGTGTTCCCCCAAATTGCCTTGTGGCTGCCCCAAACCATGATGTGAGTCCCCCATGAATCCTTTGCATTTTTCTGCCATTTCCCTCCAGGACGGTACCACCCGCTTGCACCATTTGTCGGTCATTCCCCGCCAATTGGTGATCGCCGGCTGGACCGGTCGCAATGCCCAAGCCATAGAGCACCACATCGAAGAGCTGGCGGCCTTGGGCGTGCCCCGCCCCTCCAGCGTGCCGCTTTACTACCGCGCGGGTGCCCTCATGCTGACCCAGCACGACACGCTGGAGATGCTGGGCGAACACAGTTCTGGCGAGGCCGAGCCGGTGCTCTTTATGACGCAGGGTGAATGGTGGCTGACCGTCGGTTCGGACCACACCGATCGGCAGGTCGAGACTTATTCGGTGGCGGTCTCCAAGCAAATGTGCGCCAAGCCCGTGGCCCGCACCGCCTGGCGCTGGCGCGATGTGGTCGAACACCAAGATCGCATCGAACTGGCCAGCCAGATCCTCGAGGGCGGGCGTTGGGTCGACTATCAGCAAGGCACCCTGGCCGCCATTCGGCCCCTCAACAGCCTGCGCGACGGGTTTTGGCCGCAGGGCCAGGCCGGGGAAGGCGCCTTCATGTTGTGTGGCACTTTCGCCGCCATTCCCAATGCGCAAGGCGTGGCCATACGGCCTGCCGAGCGCACCCGCTTGCTGCTGCGTGACCCCGTGCGGGGCTGGACTCAATCGCACGAATATGCAGTGACGCCGCTGCCTGTGGTGGCCTGAGGAATCAGCGATGACCCCCCGCAACCCTGAACGCTGGCAATTCTGGATCGACCGTGGCGGCACCTTCACGGACATTGTGGGCAAACGCCCCGATGGCATCTTGGTCACCCACAAACTGCTCAGCGAAAACCCCGAGCAATACCGCGATGCCGCTGTGGCCGGCATACGGCATTTGCTGGGGCTGGCGCCGGGCGAGCCGATCCCGCCAGAGCAGGTGGCTTGCGTCAAAATGGGCACCACGGTCGCCACCAACGCCTTGCTCGAACGCAAGGGCGAGCCCACACTGCTGGTCACCACCCGGGGCTTTGGCGACGGCTTGCGCATCGCCTATCAAAACCGGCCGCGCCTGTTCGACCGGCACATCGTGTTGCCGGAGTTGCTTTATTCGGAGGTCATCGAGGCCCAAGAGCGCATCGGCGCCTTGGGCGAGGTGGTTCAGGCCCTGGACGAAGCCCATTTGCGCACCGCGCTTGGCGCCGCATGGGCGCGCGGATTGCGCAGCGTCGCCATTGCTTTTGTGCACGGTTACCGGCACACCCGACACGAAGCCCTGGCCGCTGACATCGCCCAGTCTGTGGGCTTTACCCAGGTCAGTGTCTCGCACCGGGTGAGCCCGATGATGAAATGGGTCAGTCGCGGCGACACCACCGTGGTCGATGCCTATCTCTCTCCCATCTTGCGCCGCTATGTCGAACAGGTCGCCGCCGAGATGCCCGGTGTGCCGCTCTTTTTCATGCAGTCCTCCGGGGGACTCACCGATGCCCATGCCTTTCAGGGCAAGGACGCCATTTTGTCCGGCCCCGCAGGGGGCATCGTGGGCATGGCTCGAACTGCCGAGATGGCTTTTGAGCACGGCGATGTGTTGCAAGGCCAGGCCCGGGTCATCGGTTTTGACATGGGCGGCACTTCGACCGATGTCAGCCACTTTGCCGGTGAGTTCGAGCGCGAATTCGAGACCCAGGTGGCTGGCGTGCGCATGCGTGCGCCGATGATGAGCATCCACACCGTGGCAGCGGGGGGCGGCTCGATCTTGCAGTTTGACGGGGCCCGATTGCGGGTGGGCCCGCAAAGCGCAGGTGCCAACCCGGGGCCGGCCAGCTATCGACGTGGCGGGCCTTTGGCGGTCACTGATGCCAATGTATTGCTGGGCAAAATCCAGCCCGACCATTTCCCTGCCGTCTTTGGCCCCCATGCCGACCAGCCGCTGGATGCCGATGCGGTGCGAGTGGCGTTTCAGCGCATGGTGGCCGATATCCGGGCTTCGGGGGGCGCAGAGGCAGACAGCGCGCTTGGCCCGGAAGGCCTGGCCGAAGGCTTCATCCGCATCGCGGTCCAGCAAATGGCCAATGCCATCAAAAAGATTTCTGTCGCCCGCGGCTACGACGTCACCCGTTACACCCTGCAATGTTTTGGTGGCGCGGGTGGCCAGCACGCTTGTCTGGTGGCCGACGCCCTGGGCATGCAAAAAGTGCTGGTCCATCCTTTGGCCGGGGTCTTGTCGGCCTACGGCATGGGCTTGGCCGACCAAAGCCTCATCAAAGAGCGCGCCATTGA
>JBEBAJ010000302.1:0-3050 GCA_041158965.1 Pseudomonadota bacterium
CTGGTGATCAGGCGGGCCAGCGTATTCAGGGTCGTTTTGACGGGGCCGTGAACCGCCAGTTCGTGTAATTTGTACAGCGACAAGTACATCAGTTTGGCAAAGTAGCCTTCAATCAGCAGGTTGCCCCCCAGCAACCCGCCCATCATATGGCCCACGGTCGAGAATTTGCCCAAAGAGACCAATGAGCCAAAATCGCGGTAATGGTAGGGCTTAAGGGTCTGCCCGGAAAGACGGCGTTTCATTTGCCGGACCAAATGCGAGGCCTGCTGGTGCGCGGCCTGTGCGCGCGGCGGCACAATGCCTGCGCGTCCGCCCTGTTCATCGCTGCAAGGACAAGCCGCGCAATCCCCAAAGGCGAACACATCAGGATCGCGAGTGGTTTGCAAGGTCGACTCGACCACCAGTTGATTGTTGCGGTTGGTTTCCAGTCCGCCGAAGTCTTTCAGGAAATCAGGGGCCTTGACCCCTGCAGCCCAGACCACCAGTTCGGATTCGATTTCCCGACCGTCGGCCAAACGGATGCCCAAGGCACTGACCTCCATGACTTTGGAGCTGGTCAATACATTGACACCCAGACGGGTCAAGAGCTGCTCGGTGGCCTTTGAGAGTCGATCAGGCAAGGCGGGGAGAATCCGGTCTGCCGCCTCAATCAAGCTGACCTTGATGTCTTTGTCCGAATCGATCCGGCTCAAGCCAAAAGCCACCACCTCGCGCGTGGTTCGGTGCAGCTCGGCCGCCAGCTCGACGCCTGTGGCCCCAGCACCGATGATGGCCACATGCAATTGTCTGGGGTGAATGAGGTCTGTTTGATGGTGCGCCCGAATGCACGCATTGACCATCTTTGAATGGAAGGACTTGGCGTCTTGCTGATTTTCCAGCTTGAGCGCGTGCGCTTTCACGCCTTGGGTGCCAAAGTCGTTGCTGAGCGAACCGATGGCAATGATCAGGGTGTCGTAAGTGATGTGCTGCGAAGGTGTGATGGCCAAGCCGTCCTCGCCCCGGTACGGGGCGAGTTCTATGGTTTTGGCCGCTCGGTCTATGGACTTTAATTCACCAATGCGGAAGTGGAAGTGATTCCAATGGGCCTGGGCCATGTAATCGACCTCATGGTCGCCCCAGTTCATGCTGCCTGCAGCGATCTCGTGCAGTTTCGGCTTCCAGATGTGGGTGCGGTTTTTGTCGATCAGTATGATTTGGGCTTTTTGACGGCGCCCCAAAGAGTGGCCCAAACGGGTGGCCAACTCTAGTCCCCCTGCGCCTCCCCCGACGATGACGATGGTGTGTAGCGTGGACATGAAAATTAACCAACGATTAACCCAAAGAGTAAATCATTCTAAGTGAATCTGCGAGTACCATGGTTGTCAGAATTCATGGTCAACATCCATTTGAACCCACCAAATGGTGGCCGCGACAGATTCCCCCCTCGATTCGAAGGTCCAAAGACCCTGGATGCATTGCAGAGAATTGAAGGCAGGCGCATTTTTATCACTCAACCTCCGGTCAAATCACCCGGTTTCAAACAGAAAGCCAAGATGGAAATTCTGAGCAACCCCGAAGCATGGATCGCCTTTGCCACCCTCACCATGCTTGAGCTTGTGCTGGGCATAGACAACGTGATTTTCATTTCCATATTGGTGGACAAACTGCCTCCCGATCAAAGAGAAAGAGCGCGCCGTATAGGCTTGTTCATGGCCATGTTCATGCGCCTGAGCCTGTTGTTGTTGCTGGCCTGGATTGTCGGGTTGGTGGCGCCATTGTTTTCTCTCATGGGCCAGGAAATCTCCGGGCGCGACCTGATCCTGATTGGTGGCGGTTTGTTCCTGGTATGGAAAAGCACCACTGAAATCCATGGCAGTCTGGAGGGTGAAGAGGGCAACGCCTCTTCGGCGGTCAAGGCGACATTTGCCGCGGTGATTTTGCAAATCATGATCATTGACCTGGTGTTTTCACTCGACTCCATCATCACCGCCGTGGGCATGGTCGATGATGTCCGGGTGATGATGGCTGCAGTGATTGCATCGGTGGCGCTGATGATGGGCTTTGCCGGACAGATCGGTCGCTTTGTGTCGAATCACCCCACGATCAAGATGCTGGCCCTGTCTTTTTTGGTGGTGGTGGGTGTGGTGCTGATCGCTGAAGGCTTTGATCATCACGTGCCCAAGGGCTATATATATTTCGCCATGGCGTTTTCCTTGGGTGTAGAGGTGCTCAATATTCGCATGCGCCAGCGTGCGCGCCAGCAACTGAAATTGCGCAGCGCCTACATCCAAGAGGCCAAGGACCCTTCGACCCCCGACAAGCATTGACGACCCGGGGTGCCCGCACCTTGGCGACGCAGCCTTTTAACGGGCCAGCCACTTGGCGTACTCATGGTAGAGCGGCAAGCCAATGAGCAGGTTAAATGGCAAGGTGACACCCAATGAAGAGGTCAGGTAAATGCCTGGATTGGCTTCGGGAAGCGAGGCCCTGCAGGCCGCAGGCGCGTCAATGAAAGAGGCGCTGGCGCAGATGGCCCCGAAGACAAAGGCCCCTCCCACGGTCAGCCCGGCTGCGTGACCCAAGCTCACGCCCACCAGGCCGTGCAACAGTGGCATCACCATCCCGAAACCGGCCATGAACACACCCACTTGGCGAAATGCCTTGATTTGGCGAGCAGCGGTAATCCCCATTTCCAGCAGGAACAACATGAGCATGCCGCGAAACAGACCTTCGTAAAAGGGCGAAATTTGCTGCCACTGCTTATCTGTGGCGATGTAGCCAATCAGCATGCCCCCCACCAGCAGCAAAATGCCCCGGCCACGGATGACGCTAAGAAATAGCTCCGTGGCTTGTACGCCACCGTTTTAGAAATGGCTGAGCTCAACGTTCACCACCTTCGTTACTTCTGGGCAGTTGCGCATCACCGCCATCTCACCAAAGCCGCCGAAGTTTTGAACATCTCACCCTCTTCGCTTTCCATACAGTTGCGTCAGCTCGAAGACCGTTTGGGCCATGCCCTGTTTGAGCGGAAAAATCGGCGTTTGGAACTGTCAGAGGCAAGGCCTCTGTAG
>JBEBAJ010000303.1:0-3244 GCA_041158965.1 Pseudomonadota bacterium
GTCTGGATCGTGACCGACGCCTGCACCAGCCGACACCAGACCGACCGGGATGCCGCGTTGGATCGCCTGGCTTCCAACGGGGCCGAACTGGTGACCACCGAGATGGTTTTGTTCGAGTGGCTGCGCGACTGCGAGCACCCGGCTTTTAAAAATATTTTGGCCCTGATCCGCTGATTTTTCGGGCCTGAGCGCCGCGGTGCGTCAGGCTGTCGCAAGCACGACTGTCGATGATTTGCCTTTTTGAGGCCACCGACAGGAGACAGTGCCATGGGCGCTTTTGACGATTTTTACCGCCGATCCATCCATGACCGCGACGCTTTTTGGGGCGAACAGGCCGGTTTGATCGACTGGAAACAGCCGCCCACCCAAATCTGTGACTACAGCCAGCCCCCGTTTGCCAAGTGGTTTGTGGGCGGTACCACCAATTTGTGCCACAACGCGGTGGATCGGCACCTGAAAGACCGGGGCGATCAAAATGCCCTGATTTTTGTGTCGACCGAAACCAACCAGGAAGTCACTTACACCTTCTCTGAGTTGCACCAGGAGGTGCAACGCATGGCGGCCATTTTGATGGAGTTGGGTGTCAAAAAAGGCGATCGCGTGTTGATTTACATGCCCATGATCGCCGAAGCCTGTTTTGCCATGCTGGCTTGTGCCCGCATCGGTGCCATTCATTCGGTGGTGTTTGGCGGCTTTGCCTCGCATTCGCTGGCGACCCGCATCGATGACGCCACCCCCAAGGCAGTGATCAGCGCCGACGCCGGTTCGCGCGGTGGCAAGGGCGTGCCTTACAAGCCGCTGCTCGATGAAGCCATTGCACTGGCCAGCCACAAGCCCTCCGCGGTGCTGATGGTCAACCGGCAGTTGGTGCCTTTTGTGCCTGTGGCCGGGCGCGACCATGATTACGCCACCTTGCGTGCCAAGCACATGAATGCCCAGGTGCCGTGTGAGTGGGTTGAATCGACCCACCCCAGCTACACCCTGTATACCTCGGGCACCACAGGCAAGCCCAAGGGCGTGCAGCGCGACACCGGCGGTTACGCCGTGGCCCTGGCCGCCAGCATGGTGCACATTTTTGGCGGCAAGCCTGGCGAGACTTTTTTCTCGACCAGTGACATCGGTTGGGTGGTGGGCCACAGCTACATCATCTATGGCCCGCTGATCGGGGGGATGGCCACCATCATGTACGAGGGCACGCCGATACGCCCTGACGGCGGCATTTGGTGGAAACTGGTCGAGCAGTACAAGGTGACAGTCATGTTCAGCGCGCCCACGGCGGTGCGGGTGCTGAAGAAGCAAGACCCGGCCTTTTTGACCCGATACGATCTCTCCAGCTTGCGTGCCCTGTTTTTGGCCGGTGAACCGCTGGACGAGCCCACCGCACAATGGATCTCTGAGGGCTTGGCGGGCAAGCCCATCATCGATAATTATTGGCAGACCGAGACGGGCTGGCCGATTTTGGCGCTTTGCAACGGGGTTGAAAAAGCACCCAGCAAGTTCGGCTCGCCTGGCAAAGCCGTCTATGGCTTCAATGTCAAGTTGCTGGACGATCAGACCGGCCTTGAGCTCACCACCCCCAACACCAAGGGTGTGGTCGCCATCGAGGGGCCTTTGCCGCCGGGCTGTTTGCAAACGGTTTGGCGCGACGACGAACGGTTTGTCAAAACCTATTGGTCCAGCGTGCCGGGCCAAATGGTCTACAGCACGTTTGACTGGGCGATCCGCGACGAAGACGGCTATTTCTTCATCTTGGGCCGCACCGACGACGTGATCAATGTCGCGGGTCACCGGCTGGGGACGCGCGAGATCGAGGAGAGCATTTCCAGCCACCCCAATGTGGCCGAGGTCGCGGTGGTCGGCGTGGCAGACCAACTCAAGGGGCAGGTCGCCATGGCTTTTGCCATCGCCAAAGACGCCAGCGGCTTGACCGATGCCGCCGCCCGCCTGAAGTTGGAGGGCGAAGTCATGAAGCTGGTCGACAGCCAGTTGGGGGCGGTGGCGCGACCGGCCCGGGTGATTTTTGTCACTGCCTTGCCCAAAACGCGCAGCGGCAAACTGCTGCGCCGCGCCATACAGGCCGTGTGCGAAAAACGCGACGCCGGCGACCTGACCACCATGGAAGACCCGGCTGCCCTGCAACAGATCAAAGATTTGTTGGGCTGAACAGAAATTGGCTGAAATTGGGGTCTGACCCCAATTTCAATGGCATCAGGGCAGGGTGATTTTGCGGATGAGGTGGTTGTCGTGATCGGCCACATACAGGTTGCCGCTGGTGTCCAAAGCCACACCGGTGGGGGCATTGAATGTGGCGGTATTGAGCGAGCCATCGACGGCCCCGCCGCTTGGGTTGCCAGTGAACGTGCTGACCACATCGGGGGGCGTGATGAGGCGGATGGCATTGTTGGCCGTATCGCCGATGTAAGCATATCCATGGGCGTCTATCGCGATGCCGCCAGGAAAGTTAATCTCTGCCGTCAGACCCGTGCCGTCCAGCAAACTGTCTAAGGCACCGCCCACCCAAGAGGTGACGACCCCAGCCGGCGTGATTTTTCTGAGGCGGTGTGAGCCTCTCTCTGCCACGCAATAATTTCCTTGGTGGTCAAGCGCTATGGCGTAAGGCGCGTCAAAAGCTGCGGCTGTGCCCGTGCCATCATCTGCAGGTGAGTATGTGAGCGAACCACCACCACCCGCCAGCGTCGTGACCGCAGCCGAGGGGCTGATTTTGCGGATGAGGTTGTTGGCGTTATCTGCGACGATGAGGTGGCCGCCATCCAATGCCAGGCCTGAAGGGGCGTTGAAACTTGCTAATGTGCCCGTGCCGTTGGCAGAGCCCTGGGTGCCTGTGCCTGCCCAGGTGCTGACGACACCCGCTGCGCTGATTTTGCGGATGAGGTGGTTGGATTGATCGGCCACGTAGATGTTTCGATTGCCGTCCACGACGAGGCCGGTGGGGGTGTTGAAACTGGCTGATAGGGCCATGCCATCGGCAGAGCCCTGGGCCCCGGTGCCTGCCAAGGTGCTGACCAGCCCCGGTGCCTGCCAAGGTGCTGACCAGGCCGGCAGGGGTGATTTTGCGGATGAGATGGTTTTTGCTGTCTGCCACATACAGGTTGCCACTGGTGTCGACGGCCAGGCCGCTGGGGTTATAGAAGCTTGCGGCTGTGCCCGAGCCATCGGCAGAGCCTGACATGCCCACCACCCCGGCCAAGGTGCTGACGATGCCCCTGGGGATGGCGCTTGCTGA